>JAUXOF010000038.1 GCA_030682405.1 Thermodesulfovibrionales bacterium | reverse complement strand
ATTCAAACTCCTGAGCCCAAGAGTCCGGGTCTCCAATGCCGGCTCTGAGTTCGTCTATATCAACGGCAAGGCCCTCATTCACAGCCGCATAGATGTCCGTCATGTGCTTAGAGAATCTTCCGTTATGCGCCCACAGGTCGTAGAACATGTTGGACTTGCCGTTGGGGGTTGAAGTGATGCGCACCTTATAGCCGCGCGTAACGGCAGGATACATGGCGCGCCAGATTTCCCTTGCATCCTTATGGAATGCAAACTCATCCAAAAAGACGTTTCCGCTAAACCCCCGCACAGTGTCCGGGTTTGCAGGGAGCGAGATGATGCGCGAGCCGTTTGGGAGAACGACCTCCTCTTTGGTCTCGCTCTCGGCCTCGACAACCTCATCGCTCATTTCGTTTAAATATCTCAGGTGCGAATATACCTTTTGCATCACCTCTTTGGACTGTCTTTCCGAGGACGAAAGGATGAGGTTGTCGCACCTTGACGTAAGCGCCTCGTTCACGGCCTCCACCGCAACGGCAAAGGACTTTCCTATTTGCCTTGAGGCGAGCCAGATTTTGAGGGTGGATTTGTCATTCACCCACCTCTGCTGGTAAGGAAGAAGAATTTTTAGCAATTCCCCCTCATCCCCTCTATGAGCCGTTGGCTCCGAGCCATAGGCGTTTACTAAAGCGGGGCAGGGGGGATTACTAATTTCTCTTGATGCCGTACTCTCTTTCAAGTATCTCCTCCGCCACGCGCTTCATCTCTTCAGGGTCTTTCTTTTCAGGCTCAGTCCGGCCCCTTGCAAGCTCGATAATGAGCTTGACTATGTTCGTAAACGCCTGCTCCACCTTAGGGTCTATATCCTCTTTTGTGCTGAAGTATCTTTCGTATTCCTCCTTACGCCTTATGAGGGCCGTTATCATCTCTGCCTCCAAGGCCGGGGGGGATATCTTTTTCCTGCGCGCGGTTTTCGTCTCAGAGCTCTTCATCTATCCCCCTTTCCTTCAGATGGCCGTCAAGGAGGTCCCATCCCATTGCCGTAAGATATGTAAATGCGATGCTGAAGCCGTGGCCCTCCCTGCGCTCAAGTTTCGCACAGCCCTTTTCCTCAAGGTAGCGGAGATGCGCATGGAGACTTCCCTCCGGCATGGGATAGCCCAGATTGTCCATGGCAAACTGTAGGGCCTTTGTATCAAGCGCGCCCGGATACTCGGTCTTAAGAAGATTTAACAGGGCAATGCGGATGCGCCTGTTTTTTGCGGTAGTTGTGTTCAACCTTCACCTCGTCGAATGTTTGCTGTTGTTGTGCTATAAATCTCAGGAGCACGAGCATCTCCCTGTGCTCTCCCGAGTCCCTGCCTACAAAATCCTGAATGGACATTGTAAGCCCCTCCATGCTCTGGGCCTGCCTTCCAAGGGCCTCGGCCTGAGCCTGCTGCGCCCTTACGAACTCAATCCCTATCCTGTGGGCTATCCTGTAAAGCCCGACGAGGATGAGCAGGGCTATGAAAGCTCCGACCCCTGCGTTTATCAGGGCCTTCATGAACTCCGTTTCTATCATCTATGCCCTCCCGCCTTGAGGCGCAGGTATACCCTGTCGCCGAACATGAAACTGAATACCGAGGCCGAGAGTTCAAGGAAAAGCTCAAGCACCCCGAGCGCCGCAGGCAGGGCCTTGCCTTCGGGGCTTTCGTGGCTCATCCAGAAATAAATGAGGGTGAAGAGGAGCGTGCCTGTGATAATCAGCCCTGCCGCAATGTACCTGAAGCTCGCCCTCAGGTTTGAAACCCAAGGGGAGATGTTCTCCGAGGGCCGGTCAAGCGAGGCTATTGCCCTTAGTTTTTCCGTCTCCGCCCGCATGAGTTCTATCTGCTCGGCTGCGGTTACAGGCTTTTCCCCTCTGAAAAATCTCTGGAACAATCCCTTGAGCCCGTCCGCCACTGCGGGCATCAGGGCAGGCAAAACCATCCCCAAAACGCTCATAAATCCTCCTTTTCCCGCGGTCCCTGAGGCCGCGCGCCTGCCTCAAGCTCTTCAATGCCGAGGCCGCCTGTGTATTCAAAATGGCAGTAGTCCCTAAAGCGGAACCTGCCGCCCCATCTGAGGCCTATGGACTCTCCTGTCAGGCCCATCTCCTCATAGTCGGAAATGTCGTTTCTGTTGAGGTCTGCCTTTACATCCCATACAGCCCCGCCGTCCTTCTTAAGCGCAACATCGAATGCGCACCCGAACCGGTGGACGGATATGGAGCTTTTAGTTACGATGCGCCTGTTCTGCTCCTCGGTTATGGGAGGAAGGCCGGCGTCCTGCCTGAGGCCGTTTACATAAGAGAGTTTCTTTCTGCCCTGAGCAAAGAGCGCAAGCTGCTCGTCTTCAGTGCGGAGGGTCGAGGTGATTACGGCCTCTATTCCCTTTTGTCCGCAGAGATGGAGAAACCTCCTGCACATCTCAGCCACCGGAGGATAAAGGTCCTCAATCCTCCTGCTCACAGTCTCACCCGTTTCTGAGCGCATCCCGGCTCGCAGCCTTCTACGCCGGTGCTCGCAGCCCTCTCGCCGGTGCTCAAATCTCCCTCATAGCAGGCCCGGCATATCGGGTCGTTGCCGAGCGGAAGGCAGGTCATGGAACTCTCCACCCTGCACATCCTTTTTTCTCTAAGCTGCCGAAGCGCCCATCTCTCAAATGACCCCGGCTTGATGCATGATTGTTCCTTCATCCGTCCTCCTTCTCCCTGCCCGCATGGGGGGAAAGGGCGTGCCCGGGCACGCCCGGCGGGAATTTAATCTGATTACTCGGTCCTCATGAATGGATGATAAGCGGGCCTTACGGTCATGGTCTACCCGAACCAGTTCAGCCGAACCAGGACCGTAGGGGGGGTGCAAGCGACAGGCGGAAGCGGGTTTTATATAAAGGCTCGTGGATGGTGCGGTTGTCTCTTCTCTATTGGCAGGTTGAGGGCGCTAACTCGGAGATGTGGTTACTGCGGCGAGGCCATGGGGCATATTTTTCTCATCTGTCCCCATAAAAAAGGGCGGCCTGAAAGCCGCCCTTTTTTATTCCTTAGAGACCTGAAAACTCAGTGAAGAAGTTTGTATTGAATCATGTATGCCGCAATGCCGGCGAAATACCCGACAAAGGCAAGCGGCCCGATGCGCACGGCATACCAGAAGAACTGGATTTTTTCAAGACCCATGGCTGCCACGCCAGCGGCTGAGCCGATAATCAGGATAGAGCCTCCGGTGCCTGCAGCATAGGCCATGAACTCCCAAAGGAATGAGTCCGTAGGGTACTGGGAGAGCGGGTACATGCCCATTGAAGCGGCCACAAGAGGGATGTTGTCTATGACAGCCGAAGCAAGGCCGATGATAATGACAATCAGAGACTGGTTGCCTAACTTTGCATCGAGCCACCCGGCAAGCGCAGGGAGCATGCCGTTTGCAGAAAGGGAGGCGACGGCAAGCAGGATGCCGATAAAGAACACCACCGTTGCCATATCTATGCGCTTGAGGGCCTTGGTCAAGGTGAGATGTTCCTTTTCCTCTTCGGGCTTATTGCGGTGAAGTATATTGCCTACAAGCCAGAGCACGCCCAAGGCAAGAAGAATGCCGAGGTACGGGGGAAGATGCGTAACGGCCTTGAACACCGGAACGAACATCAGGGAGCCTATGCCCATAAAAAACATCAGGTTCTTTTCAAACTGAGAGGTATTGGTGACTCCGTTTTCGACATTGTCAGGCGGAACGACATTGCCCTTGAGGCTCTTCATGAATAAGGTGGCCAATATCAGGGGGATAAGCAGATTGACCATGGATGCAATCCAGAGGCCCTTCATGATAGCGCCCGTGGTGATTTGTCCGCCTATCCAGAGCATGGTGGTGGTTACGTCGCCGATTGGAGTCCATGCGCCTCCGGCATTGGCGGCAATCACGATAATGCCTGCAAAGAAAAGGCGCTGTTTGTGGTCTTTAAGGAGGCGCTTCATCAGGGTGACCATCACTATGGTGGTGGTCATGTTGTCCAATATGGCTGACAGGTAGAAGCTGATGAAGCCGATTATCCAGAGCAGGCTCGAAAGTTTTGTGGCCTTGATGCGCGAGGTGATGACCTCAAAACCGCCGTGGGAGTCGGTCACCTCGACGATGGTCATGGCGCATATCAGAAAGAATACTATTGCCGCTGTTTCGCCTAACTTTTCCGTGAGCTGGTGGATTACGCCTTCGACGCCCGTGGGGCTTGCAAAGGAGTATAGCGTCCACATCAGCCCTGCGGCTATAAGGGCTATGGCGGACTTGTTGATTTTAACGTAGTGCTCGACCGCTATGCACGAGTAAGCGAGCACGAAGACGACTGCTACCATGGTCATCATAACATCCTCCTCAAGGCCTTGAGGGGATTTGACATATAATTTTCTCTTAACTCAAACATGTTCTCCTCTCTGACAGTCTCCACCTAAGATATGCCATTAACCGGCACGCCCGACAAGGCCGGGGTTAAACCTCATAGACTGCTATCAGCCTGCTAAAGTTGTCCTATATCTTCAGCACGTAATATCTCAGCCAGACGTAGACCGTCGAGATGATTACGGTCATTATCATAAGCGGCATGCCGTAGGCCATGAATTTCATGAAGGATATTTTTTTGCCGGCCTTCTCGGACATGCCGACCACTATTACGTTTGCCGAGGCCCCGATTGCCGAGCCGTTTCCCCCAAGGCAGGCACCGAGGGCAAGTGACCACCAGATAGGCATGAGGTCAGGGTGATGAAGGAGCTGGACACCCGACAAATCGGGCCACAATTGACCCGCCATATCCACTATCAAGGGGTTCATCGTGGCCACATAGGGGATGTTGTCCACTATGGCTGAGGCGAAGGCGGAAAACCACATTATAACCATGGAGGTTGCAAAGAGGTTGCCCTGCGTTATGTCAAGCACCTGAACGGACATCCACTTTATAAGCCCCACCTTCACGACACCGCCTACGATGATGAAAAGCCCAATGAAGAAAAATATCGTGGGCCATTCAACCTCGGCAAGTATGTGATGAGGCTCGTGGGTCTTTGAAAGCAAAAGAAGAAGCCCTGCGCCGAATAGCGCGACGGTCGCAGGCTGAAAGTGAAGCGCGCCGTGGAACACAAAACCCGTGAGGACGAGGCCGAGGACGACAAGGGACTTCTTTAGCATCACAGGGTCCTTAATCGCCTCGTTTTCGTTCATGGACATTATCCTCTGCTTAAGTTCGTCCCTCGTCACGAGCTTTTTGCCCCAGATGAGCTTTATCGCGAAGACATAGAAGACCATTATGATTATGACTATTGGCGACAGGTGGTAGATGAAGTCCATGAAATTAAGCTGCGCCTTTGAGGCTATCATTATATTCGGCGGGTCTCCTATCAGTGTGGCCGTGCCGCCTATGTTTGAGGCCAGAACGCAGGAGATGAGATACGGTATAGGGTCCACCTCAAGGGCGTCGGCTATGAGGAGCGTGACAGGCGTGATGAGCAGCACTGTTGTAACGTTATCAAGCAAGGCGCTGAGGACGGCAGTGACTATCGCAAAAATGGCCATTATCCTGAACGGCTCGCCCCTGCCCCATTTTGCGCTCTTAATCGCTATGTATTCAAAAACGCCGGTCGGCCTCATCAGGTTGATTATCACCATCATGCTTATCAGCAGGAATATGACGTTCCAGTCCACCCCGAACTCCTCCACATGAAAGGCCTCGTGCTGGTGAAGTATCTTGAGGACAAGCATGAGGGACGCGCAGAATATCGCCACTATGGTCTTATGTATCTTCTCTGAGACGATTACCGCATAGGCCATAAGAAATATTATCGTAGCAGTCCAGAAGGCCGTATCCATTATAAAGGGCTGCGCTGCCTCGTGCGTCATTTCGCACCTCCCTGATTTTCCTCAAGCATTGCCTTTGTGATTGCAAAAAACACGTCCCTTTCGTAGAGAATCCCTGTAACCCCGCCGTCTTTGCTTATTACCGGAAGCCTCTTTACGTTGTTTTTGAGCATGTGGTCAACGCACTCCATCAGGGATGAGTCCTCGTTTACGCTTATGACTTTTTTGGTCATCATGTCCGAGACCTTTTTGCCCCCTGCTTTTTTTGCCATGTCCTCTACCATGCCGTCCCACGTGAAGTCCCCTAAGTCCATAAGGGACATGTACGAGGGGAACACGGCCTTCAGAATGTCGCCTATAGATAGAAACCCTATCATCTTTCCGCTTTCATCAAGCACGGGAAGCCCTTTGACTCCGACCTTCTCCTCGCCCCGGTTTGCAGTCCTCAGGATGTTTGCAGCCTCTCTAAGCGTAGTGTCCGGCCTCAGGTATTCCCGAAGCGGTATCATCAAGTCCTTTGCCTTCATATTTTCTCCTTCTTAAAGCTTGATTTCATGTCTTTCTCTGTTTACAATCGCGTAAGAGGACGAGGGCCATACGTAGTTTCCGTCCGGGCCGTGTACCTGTATGCCGGTTATAAGGGCGTAGTCGCTTTTTTCTGTGTCCACAACCCCTTTGAGGGTGTTTTCGAGGTCCTCCTGAATCGCAGACAGGGTGATTTTCGTAAGCTCCAAGAGTTCCGGGATGCGGCCATATGTTATTTTCTTTATCAGGCGCATCTTTATCAGGCTCTGCTCCACGTCCTCAATGTCAAGTGAGACATCGAGCCTTCCGCCGGCCATCTCTTCCTGGAATGCGGCCAGCGCGCCGCATGCAACCGACTCCTCCTGCCTTCCCGTCCTCCTGCATGTCCCGATTCGGCCCTCACTGTCTATTGCAATGTGGGACATGCCGTAAAACACATACCGTTCCTTGCCGTCAGTGATTGGGGCGTGGTGCATAGCGGCCTTAATGCCTGTCTTTCCGGCAAAGAACATGCCCGCAAGGCTTGAGAGGTTGAACGCCTCCCCCCATACGTGCTTTATGATGCTCCGCACGGACTGGGAGATTTCGTCCCTGCATATACAGACAGACACTATGGTGTTTTCCGAGCGAAACCCCATGGGCTTAAGTTCGCTGTATGTCTTCTGCACAAACCCGACCTCCCCGAGTGCTCCGGGGAAAATCTTCTCTAAGACTTTCTCAAAGCCCATGACCCTACCTCACAACCGCATTCGTTATCTCCACGGCTGAAGCCGGGAGCGTAATCGGCATGCCGAAAAGCGGCCATATGGTGATAAGGGCCGCGCCGAGGACGACTATCAGTATAATGCTCATCGGTATCCCGTGTTTGAAGAACTCGCCCGTAGTAAACTGCTTGGATTCATAAGCGATTGCATTGGGGGCCGCTCCGATGAGGAGCAGGAAGGGCATGCCCGCGGTGACCAGAGAGGCGTAAAATATCACATCAGGGGCCACGCCCAGATACTGGGCGATGACCAGAGAGACCGGCAGCGAAATCGCAATAGCCGCCACGTTCATTATGAAGTTCGTCATAAGGAGGACGAATGTCGCTATGCTCAGCACGAATACGAGCCAGTGCGCCTTCTGGAACATCACGAGCCAGTTGACAGCCATCCATTGTGCGGCCCCTGTCTGCCAGAGGCAGAACCCGATGCTCATCGCACCGCTGAAAAGGAGTATTATGTTCCACGGGATTTCCTCAAGCTCCTTCACGGTAAGCACCTTGAATACGAAAAAGAGGAGGGTGGAGATGAGCATTATGGCCGCCCTGTCCATGGACTTGAGGGCCGGCACAAGGGACTGTAAAGACATTACTATCACCACGCCGATGACGCAGAAGATGACGAACTTCTCGTCCCTCGTCACGGGGCCGAGCTCCTTGGAGAGCTTTTTCACCTTTTCTTTCAGCCCGGCTATGACCTTCTTTTCCGGTTTAAGGAATATCATAAGGTAACCCCAGATAATAAATACCATGAGCCAGCCGACGAGGAACATGTATTTCGTAAGCTCGAAAAACCCGACGTCCCTGCCGGTGAACTCCTTGAACATGCCCGCAGCCGCCGGGCCACGGGCCGCGCCTAAGAATGTAATGATGCTGCCCGCTCCAGCCGCATACGCCATGCCTATAAAAAGGGCCTTGCCGAAATTGGACGGCTTGTCGCCCTCGCCGTATAGTGCGTAGATGGCCAAAAGGATAGGGAATACGGTTGCTGCGGCAGCGGTGTGCGCCATGAAGTGGGCAAGCCCCGCCGTGACCACAAGACAGCCGAGGAGTATCATGCCTGTATTCTCGCCGACCACGCCGAGCATCTTATAGGCGAGACGCTTTGTCAGGCCGGATTTTGTGAACGCAAGCCCGACCACCACAGAGCCGAAGATGAACATGACCGAAGGGTCCATGAAATCCTTGAACGCCTCTTTTGCCGAACGGATGCCGAAAAGCGCCTGAAACACGCCTATGGCTAAGGCCGTCACGCCGATGGGCACTACCTCAAACACCCACCATATGCCCGCCAAAAGGAAGAGTGCGATTGCTCCTTTGCCTTCTTTAGAAAGGGAGAATGCCTTGCCGGTCGGGTCAAGGGCTTCCTTCCACGGCGGCATATAATAAATAACAAGGAAAAGAGAAAGCCCGAGCAATATGAAAAAAACCCTTTTCCAGTCAAAAGGTATTTTTGGCGTTGCAACCAGTATCTCCTGCGGAGGCTCCGGCAGTCCCTGCTGAGTTTTGTTTTTCTTTTCCATATAGTATCTCCTTTATTCCGCTAAGATTGCGGTTGACAGTTCATCGAATATCTCTATCATCCTTATCAATCCCACAAACTTCTTCTTATCCTCCAGAACGGGCAGCAGGGCAAGGTCGTTATGGACCATGAGGTATGCCGCCTTTGTGATGGGGTCTTCGGGTTTGACGAAGAACTTTGTAGAAGTCATAACCTCGCTTACAGGCCGCTCTGCGTTCTTTTTAGATTCCGTGTCAAAGGGGGTGTCCCAAAGTACGGAAAGCCCGGATTCGTCCTCTGCATGCACCTGCGCCTTTGTCGTGGGCCTTAGAAATCTCGGCTCAAGCCCCCTCAGGATATCCTTAAGACCGAGCGTGCCCAGAAGGTTGTACTTTTCGTCAAACACGAGTATCGCCATGGGCTGGGGGTATTTCTTTGTGCTTAAAAATGACACCCTGATGATTCCGATTGCCTGCCTTATCGTGAACCAATAAGGTATGTGCGGGAAGTCAAAAACGCCGACCATCAAATCCTTTACAGTCTTAGTCCCTGCCATAAAGCCTCCTTTAACCTTGATTTATCAAAAATACGGAAACCGTTCACTCCTTTTTCTTGAAATCTATGGACAGCCTGAACCTCTCCGGGCGCTTCACAGAGCGCATGTACATTATCTGCGACTCCCCTGAGTAGAAGTGCTGCTCAAGCAGCAGCACCGGCGAGTCTTTCGGAAGCCCAAGGAGCTTGCTTTCGCCTGCGCTGGAGTATGCGACCTCTATGAAGTCCCTGACCCCGGTAATGGTTATGTCGTATTTGTTCTCGAAGAGCTCAAACAGGGAGTTTTCCACAACATCCTCCTTAAGAAGGGAAGGGCATATGTGGTGTGGGATGAAGGATTCCTGAATCACGGCAGGCTCGCCCTCCACGCTCCGCAGTCTTTTTATGTATATGACATGGGTGTTTTCAGGGATTTCGAGCTTTACGTCAAGGTCGTCTATCGGCATCAGCACCGTCTGGGCGAGCAGTATGGTGGTGTAGGCTATCCCGTGCTCAAGCATCAGCTCCTTGAAGCTGCTTGACATTGTAAGCCCTTCGGGTATGACCCTTTTACAGACGAAGGTGCCCTTGCCCTGCTGCCGCTTGAGATAGCCCTTTCTTACAAGCTCCAAGACCGCAAACCTCACTGTGGCCTTGCTCACTCCATAAACCCTGCATAGCTCCTCCTCTATAGGTATCTGCGAGCCTACAGGCCATTCGCCAGCCTCTATCCTTTCCCTTATTATATCGAGGAGCTGGATATAGAGCTTTTGGGGCTTGTCCCTGTTTACTGACCGTTCTTGTTTAATCATATCATTATAAGGTATTTCATTATAATCTATTTAATTATAATGAAATGATATTAACCGAAAGGCTTTTTTTTGTCAAGTCTTTTTTTATGCTTTGTAACCCCCTGAAAAAAAAGAGTTTTTAAGCTTAAAAAATGCACTCACATCCCGGAAGTCTGGTTTATGAAAAATTATGGCTTATGGGGTATAATTAGGCATGAAGGGTTTTTTTGAAAAATTCCGCAAAAAACCCAAAAAGGTTCAGCATGACGGCCTTATGGAGGCATTAAGGAAAAAGTATACTGCTTTTCAGTCCCTACTGAAGGAAAACAACAATGTCCTGATGCTTATGGCTGACATGGAGGAGAAGCTTTCCGGGGAGTACCTCTTTGATAGGCAGTATATCAACGAGAGCGTACTGCATGTATCCGAAGGGGTTTTTAAGATTATAGAGCACATGAATGACCTTTCCAATGGCGAATACATGCAGTTATATAAAGTTTACGGGGGCATAAAGGAGGAAATCTCAAACACCCTGACCCGCAAACTTGAGATTCCGGTCAGCGACCTTGCCATTGCGCTTTCCTCCATTACAAAGGAGATGTCCGGCATCGCCGGCGGCAAAATCGCACACCTCGGCGAAATCAAAAACCGCCTGAAGTTCCAGACGCCGGATGGCTTTTCAATCACCGCATATGCCTTCAAGAGGTTTATGGAGCACAACAGGCTTGCTGACAGGATAAACAAAAGGCTTTCGGAGATGGGGATTGACGACCTTAACGAACTCACAGAGACGAGCAATCAGATACAGGGCATGGTGGCGGATGCGGAAATCCCTGCGGATTTGCAACACACTGTCATGAAGGCGTATTCCGAGCTTTGCCTGAAGGCGGGTGCGGCTGCGAGGGTGGCGGTCAGAAGCAGCGCAATCTACGAAGACGGGGATTTCAGTTTTGCAGGGCAGTACGCCACTTTTCTGAATGTGCCCGGAGATTCGATTCTCAGCAAATATAAGGAGGTAATATCAAGCCTCTTTACCCATCAGGCCATCTTCTACTATAAGACAAGGGGTTTTTCCGAAGACGATATGGTCATGGCAGTCGGCGTCCTTACGATGGTGGATGCCGCCTCCGGAGGGGTGGTCTACACAAGGGACCCCAACGAGCCTGAAGGCGATAAGGTTATCATCAACGCCATGCGGGGGCTTGGAAAATCAGTTGTAGACGGAACGGAGACCCCGGATTCGTACATCGTCTCAAGACAGACCGGGGCCGTCCTGTCCGAGGCCGCGCACGGGCAGCGGAAGATGCTCGTGTGCAGCCCTGAAGGCGATATAATGGAGGTCGGCGTCCCTGAAGGGCTTTGGGACAGGCCGTCTCTATCAGGCGAACAGATAGAAAGCCTCTTTGACTATGCCATTGCCCTTGAGGAACATTACGGCAGGCCTCAGGACATAGAGTGGGCCGTTGCCCGGGACGGCTGCGTGAATATCCTTCAGAGCAGGCCGTTAATGACGGTTGAGGCGGGGCAGCCTTCATGCAGCGTGCCTTTGCGCGTGGAGGGGTATAACGTCCTTATAAGCGGGGGGGTCATAGCCTGCAAGGGCGCGGCCTCAGGGAAGGCATTTATATTCAGGGACGACGAGGGACTGAAGGATTTCCCCGATGGCGCCGTGCTTGTGGCAAGACACAGTTCAACAAAATTCGTTACCGTGATGAACAAGGCCTCTGCCATCGTCACCGACGTAGGCAGCGCCACCGGGCATATGGCGTCCCTTTCAAGGGAATACGGCATCCCGACGATTCTCGATGCCGGCGATGCAACGCGGCTGATAAGGGACGGGCAGGAAGTGACAGTGGATGCGATTAACTGCAACATCTATGAGGGCAGGGTCGAGGAGGTGCTTAAGTGCGCCACAAAACGAAGGGAACCCTTTAAAGACACGCGCCTGTTCCAGACGCTTCAGAGGGTTCTGAAGCTAATAGTCCCGCTCAACCTTGTGGACCCCGACGACAAGGACTTCAGGGCGGACTCATGCAGGACGTTTCATGACATAACGAGATTTGTCCATGAGATGGCGATGGCCGAGATATTCAAGACAGGCAAGGGGCAGGCCATTGACAGCCTTGAGGACCTGCTTTCGGCAGTCGCCTTTGCGGAGGCCGGCGACGCAAAGAGGCTCGGTTCCCAAACAAGCGCGCTTAAGGCCGGCATCCCCATAGACGCCCATCTGCTTGATATCGAAGGGGGCATAAAGGGCGATTTAAGGAAGGTTGCGCCTGAGGATATAGTCTCCATACCCTTCAGCGCGTTCCTGAGGGGACTGACGGGCATGAAATGGCCGGAACCGAGGTCCGCAGACGTCAAGGGGTTTCTGGGGATGGTTGCGCATACGACCACCATACAGGAGGAGGAGCTCCGCAAAATGGGAGGCAAGAGCTATGCGATAGTGTCCCGCAATTACATGAATTTCAGCATAAGGCTCGGCTATCACTTCTCGATGGTGGAGGCATATGCCGGCGACAACATAAACGACAATTACATAAAATTCTTTTTTAAGGGCGGAGGGGCCGCCACGGACAGGAGGTTAAGGAGGGTCAGGCTGATAACGGATATCCTCAAAAAACTGGATTTCAGGGTAACCGTGATTGAGGACGTGATAGACGCCAACCTGACCAAATACAGGCAGTCGGACATCGAGGAGACACTTGAGAAGATGGGAAAGCTGACGGTCTACACCAAGCAGCTTGACATGGCCATGTACAACGATGCTGTCACCGAGATGTTTTTGAACGATTTCCTGAGGCTTCACCTCAGCCGCTGAGTTTCTTAAGCTGCTCCTTCAGTATCCTGTTTTCCTTCTGGAGGCCGACCCATTTCAGGGCCTTGTCTATGGTGAAGAGTATCTGCTCTTTTCTGAAGGGCTTTGATATGAAGTCAAAGCCGCCCCTGCGCATAGTCTCTATTGCCGCCTCGACCGTGCCATATGCGGTTATGATGATGACGGGGATATCCTCATCAGCGAGCCTCACCGCATCCAGTAGTTCCATGCCGTCAAGCCCGGGCATCTTCAGGTCCGCTATGACGAGGTCGAACCCTCCCTGCCGGACCAGCTTGAGCGCCTCAATGGGGTTATTTGTGGTCAGCGTTTCATACGGCGTCCTTTCTTTGATAATCATGTTCAAAAGCTTCAGCATATCCGGCTCATCGTCCACTATCAAGAGTTTCTCAGGCATGCCTTCTCCTTTTTATCAGCCGGCGTTCTTATCCGTAAGCGTTTTTGCCGCCGGCAGGGTTATTATAAAAGTCGTCCCTGTTTCAAAGGATTCATCTTCCGTCTTTGTCTCAAAACTGATAGTTCCTCCGTACTTCATTATAATGCCATAAGAGACCGAAAGGCCAAGGCCCGTCCCCTCGCCTATCTTCTTAGTGGTGAACAGCGGGTCGAATATCCTGTCCCTATGCTCCTTTCTTATGCCGTCTCCGGTGTCGGCGAATCTGACCTCTACCTGCTGCCCGTTTATGCTCCGTGTCGCAACCGTCAGTGCGCCTCCTTTTTTCATGGCTGAGACCGCGTTGGTTATTATGTTGAAGAATACCTGCTGCAGTTCCTCCGCGCACCCACCGACAGGCGGCAGCCCGTCCTGAAGCTCCTGTTTGAGGAAAATCTTGTTCACACGCAGGGTGTTTTCAACTACCGATAGCACGTCCTTTATGTTGTCGTTGATATTGACGAGTTCCTCTTTATATTCCGAGTACCTGGCGAAGCTCAGAAGGTTCTCCACGACCCTTTTGGCGCGCAGACCGTGCTTTTCTATCGTCTCAAGCATATCGTGCTCCTCGGTCCCCCGCCCTGTTTTCTCCAGTAGCAGGTCCGTAAAGCCGAGGATGATGCCGAGGGGGTTGTTTATCTCATGCGCCACGCCTGCGGCAAGAGTGCCCATAGAGGCCAGTTTCTCTGTATGGTAGCTCCTCTCCTCCATCTTCTTCCTGTCCGTGATGTCCCTCGATATGCCCAGAACGGCGTAGACGTTGCCTTCGCCGTCCATGAGCCTCCTGAAGTTGGTGTTAAGCCAGTACTCCTGCTCGCCTATTTTAACAGGGTGTGTTATCTGGCTGCCTTTTTTGCTTTCAAACACGTCCATGACCGCCATGAGCATCGCCTCGCCGGAGGGCCATAAGAGGACTTCCGATAGGTTGCGGCCTATGATACCATCAGGGGTGCTGCCGAGGAACTGTGCGCCATATCTGTTTATCGAAAGATAGTTTCCGCTGCAATCCACGGTGAATATGACGTCCTCTGCATTCTCAACAAGGGACATGTACCTCTGCTCGGACTTTTTGACTTCTGCGGTTTTCTTCTCGACCTCCTGACTGAGCATGTCCGACCAGTTAACAATCAGGTATGTAACTGCCATTCCGCCCAATAAAATTACGGCGATGATGACAGCCTGAAGCGAAATCTGGCGGACCTGGATAGAATGAACTGCATCTGCCACTTCGCTTATGGGGGCCACGACTGCAACCGACCATAGCTGGCCGGATGAACCACCGAGGCTAATCGGGGTATAGGCAATCAGCTTCTTCATCTCGCCCTCAACGCCTTTGTGCCATCCTGAAATATACCAGCTTGTGCCCTCTTTTCCGGCCAGCATCATCTCTTTCTGAATCTCATTAATCCTCGCAAAGGATATTGTGGGCTTTTTTTCCTCGCGTGCGGTGAAGGCATCTTTGCCTATAAACTTGCTTTCGGGGTGGTAAAGGAATATCCCGTTTTTATCCATGACCCATGCATAGCCGGTCTTGCCCGACTTTATACCCTTTGTTATTTCCTCTATTAGCCCGGTCGCATCTACGAGGAATATCAGGACCCCGGAGAATTTATTCGTTGCCATCCGATGGGTCTCGTCAACCGAGACCTGATAGACAGGCAGCGCCATCTTCATTGCGAGCTTATGCCTGCCGTCTCCATATATCACAGGGGAGACAGCGCTTATTATTGTACTGCCCCTATTTTCTTTCCGCCTTGCCCACTCAAGATAATATTTATCCTCCGGGGCAGGACGCGCTCTCCGGTATCCATGGTCATCCACCATGTGGGTCAGGGGTTTTCCGGCCTCAATGAACCTTATGTCCAGTCCGCCGCTGTCCTTAATGCTTGAAAAGGCAATCCCCATCCGGCTGCCCATAAAGACCGCCTCGGAGTACTGCACGGAAGGGGAAAGACTGAGGAGGGACATCTCCCTTTTCAATGAGTTCAGATTGTTCTCTATCTGTCCGGCTGCATGTTGTGCGAGGACCAACTGCTGTTGATTGAAGTCCATGGTCACGACTTCTTTTACCTTTGTAGAGGACATCCAGCCTAATATAAGCACCACAAGGAGCATTACTGCCGTAAAAAGGCCGACCATAACCTGAAGCAATGTCACATTAAAGGGGCAAAACCTCTCTATCAGGCGAATTATTAGTCGCCTGAGACCGGAAAGGGAAAGCTTTTTTTCTTCCAAAATTTCAGCCCCTAAAGATTTTTTTATTTTAACATAACATAATGATGCGGGCGCCTGTTAAAAAAAAAGGCGGACATCATGTCCGCCTTTTTTTAAATCATAAGCCTTAGCAGGGCTCTTTGACTACATAAACGCCGCAGTGGCTATGCCTCACCACTTTTGCGGCGATACTGCCAAGCCTGAACTTTTTAGATGTGCCCAGGCCTCTACTGCCGATGATTATGAGGTTTATCTTTTCCTTTTCCGCGAAGTCTATTATCGCATCGGGCACGGAAACAGAGGCCGTAACAGTCTTACATGTCGCGATAACATCCTGCGCCGACAGCATCTTACAAGCCTGGTTGACTATATCGTCTGACCGTTTTTCCATGCTCTGTGTTAGCTTCTCCCTCTCGGAAGCCGAAATCTCAAGGTCAACAAACTCAATGTAGGGTGTTACATTAATCAGGTATATGTTTGCGTCTTTCGTTTTTGCGTAATCCCTCGCAACCTTCAAACCCTCAAGCGAACACTTCGAGCCATCAACCGGAACCAATATATTCATATCCTCCTCCTATATTTCCTTTTTAACCTTTGACTTCTTCATGGTGAGGCCGACCCCCTCGAAGAGGTAGAATATGGCATATCCCCACCACATGGTGTATGCGACGTAGAAGACGAGCAGCCCGGTCATCATGCCTGAGTGTTCGCTCACATTCTGAGCATCTATTTTGTAGTAGTTGTACCCCGGCTCCACGGCCTTCTTGTTCACCTCGTAGATTACCTTGCCCTCCGCGATGAGCTTTTCCTTCTTCATGTTCTTTTCCATCTTGGAGAGGGCCGTCCACCAGCTCTTCATTGCGGCCTTCTCGTCCATGCCGTATCTGTCGGCGACTGTCTTGCCGTCGTTTTTGTACATTGCGTCGGAATCGTTGACCGCGGACTGAAGGATTGCGCCGAGGTCTCCCTGAACCTTAAGCTCCGCGCCGCTTACCTCGGCCTGCGCTCCTGCCGTGGTGAAGAGCTTGGCCGCGGCCTCCGCCTCCTCGGGTTTGTCGTATTTCAGGGTGACGGATACCGACTTTCCGGCGAATTCCTTTACCGCCTTTGTCACCTTGGGGATGAAGTACGAGGAGCCTTTGGAGAGCTTGTTGAAGCTGTTGTCTGCAAAATCAAGGCCGTTTTGGCCTTTGAAGACCGGCGAGAATATGAGGACCAGCACCCCAAGGAAGGTTATCGCAAAAACCATCCCAAGGCTAAAAATTTTTTTGTTTTTTATCAGCATGTTATACCTTCTCCTTTGCAAGCACAGGGGCTGCCGCTTCGTCCTCGCCCCTTAATGTGCCTATGTTGGTTACGAACTTGCTTATTACCCAAACCGCAAATGCACTGACGACTATCCAGAATATGACATTGCCTGCGGACTCAATCCCATTGACAAGGGGTTTGGAGAGGTTTATGACCTCAAGCTCCGTGAGCTTCTTTGGAAGGGTTGCTGCCCTGTTTATAAAGCCCGCGAGTATTGAAACTGCATAGAAGCCCCTGATGTGGATGCCCTTTACGACCTTTGTTGTGAGGGCGCCGATCTGTATGCCTATCAGGGAGCCGAGGAGCATGCCCATCGCCAGGCTGTAAAAGACATAGCCGTAGATTGCGTACTGGGCTACTGCCGCAAGCCCTGCGGTGAAGATTATCTGGAGGATGTCCGTGCCAACCGTGGTCATAGAGGAAACCCCAAAGACATAGACGAACATCGGGAAGGTGATGAACCCTCCGCCCACGCCCATTATAGCGGCCATTATGCCGACGATGACGCCGCCTGCCGCCACTATTACGCCGGATATCTTCTTGCCGCCGGGCACATAGTCCTCGTCAAAGGTTATTGAGGGCGGGATTTTTATATTCTGGACCTTTATGGAAAGCCCGGTCGCGCCGGAAGGCCCGCCGTGGGCGTCCCCGCCCGCGCTCCCTTTCCTTGACTTGAGGAAGTCGGCGAGGGCGTAAAACCCTAAAAAGCCTAAGAGCACCGCATACACAAGGCTTATGAACGCCTCGCTAAGGAGCGGGTCCTTATCGTAAAGCCCCTTGTTGATTGCCCCGCCTATGAATGTGCCGCCGGCAGAGCCCACAAGGAACGCACCGGCCAGCTTCACCGAGACGTTGCCGAGTTTCTTGTGCACGGACGTGCCCATTATCGCCTTTGCGAATATGTGGAAGAGGTCGGTGCCTACTGCGAGGATTCCCTTGACGCCTGCCGCCATGAGGGCAGGGGTTATTATGAAGCCTCCGCCCGCCCCGATGCACCCGGTTATCAGGCCGGCGCAAAGCCCTATGGCTATGGAGGCGAGGAATATGCCCGTCGAGTAGAACGCCGGGGCATATGCCGTTTTGCTGCCTATCATGTCGCCTGCCTCAAGCATCGTAACCGCCAGTATGGGCAGGCACAGGGCAAGGAGTATCAGCATCTTCTTCCTGTTTTTAAGAATTGACATCGAGACCTCGTAGTCCCACTTTGCGTGGGCTACGGAGGACGCCTTGAGAAACTCAAAAACCTT
Organism: Thermodesulfovibrionales bacterium; assembly: GCA_030682405.1. Lineage (GTDB taxonomy): Bacteria > Nitrospirota > Thermodesulfovibrionia > Thermodesulfovibrionales > JdFR-86 > JAUXOF01. The sequence goes on along the minus strand of JAUXOF010000038.1, from coordinate 47,381 downwards.
CCTTGGAAAACTCATTTCCAAAACCTCCGTATAGTTATTTGACCCTTTCGAATTCGGTCTGTATCTTGTACTTTCCGCCGATTCCCGTAAGCCTCGTATAGGCTATGGGGATTTCGTTGGAGCCCAAAAGCAGCCTGTGCAGAAGCAGCGCCGGCGAGCCTTCCGGCCGTTTCAGCACGGCCGCAATATCGCCCCTCAACATTGTAATCTCTATGGTCTGAACCACCTTGAATATCTTTCTGACCGCTTTTTCCTGTATAAGGTCATAAAATGACGCACGGCTTATGTCCTCGCTCGCCACTCCGGGGAACACCTGAAGCGGGATGAAGGACTCTTCCACATATGCGGGCTCGCCGTCAACAAGCCTTTTTAGGAAGACGTAGAAGATATCGTCTTTAGCCTTAAGATATTCCTTTATGTCCTCAGGCGGCTCTTTTATCCCTTTTACCAGCACTTCTTTTTTTGCTTTCACCCCCTCTCCGAACATGTCCTCCGTAAAAATCGTCCTCATCGCCATCCCCATGTGAGGCATGGAACTGGCCACAAACGTTCCCTTGCCCTGCTGCCTCCTGAGGTAGCCGTCCCTTACGAGGTTGGAGATTGCTATCCTTACCGTGGCCTTGCTGACACCGTAGGTAATGCAGAGCTCATCCTCGGTCGGTATCTGTGCGGATACCGGCCATTGGCATCTCTCTATCTTATCCTTGATGCTGCCGTAGACCTGCACATAGAGTTTCTGCTGGCCGTCTCTGTCAATGGTATTTTCTGTCAACATTTTGTTATTCCTTTAGGTCTTTATAAAGTTTCAACGCACACAAAAAAAATATCTTTGTTCTATCCCTATTTTTACACTCCTTCAGGCAGTGGCCCCTTGGATACAACTACGAGGGGGCACCTGAGTTTCTCCCATTCCGACGAGAGCCTTTTGTCTGCTCTGCATCCTGTCTCAAGCTCAGGAGTCGAGCCTATGACGACGAATTCTATCGCCCGCTTCTCGTTGGTGTGGTCGAGAATCGCTTTTTTAACGCATCCTCCTTTTACTACACAGTTGAGTTCGGCAGAGAAACTGCCGAACTCGGAGAGGAATTCCTTGAGCCTCGTCTTTGCCCTGTCTGTTTCGGTCACGTAAAGTATCTCGAGATTGGCCCTCAGGCGACTACAGATGCTAAGGGCATACTTTAAGGCGTTTTTGTCCAACAGCCTGTCGGATATGGCAAGGAGTACCGTCTTTTTGCCGCCGAGTATCTCCCTCGCCTTCCCTGATTCGCCCTCTTCGGCAAAGGTGACCGCCGACATCAGGTCATCGAAACTGCCCATCAGTTCTCCTCTGCTAAAAAGCCCCCGACCCCCAGCGGCTCGGGGCTTTCGGCCTTCTTCTCAGGCTCGACTCCCCTCATAATCTCCCTTGCCGTCTCATGCTCGCCCTCTTCGGCAAATGCGACCGCCGAGAAGATGTCCCCCAGTTTTTTCACGATACCCTTCATCCTGCACCTCCTTTGAATAGCCCTCGTGGGCCTTTAAAGATACATATATCAACATTCATGCCAGAGGATAGGGGGCATATAACTGCTTGAAATAATTGAAATTCGGCAGGTTCGGAGGGGGAACAAATGTTGCAATATGCATCGGACAACTGACTTCCCTTTATAAAACACGCCTAAATTACTGTTGCATCCTTGATGTCAGGGGTTGCATTTTGCAATGATTTAGTGCTAATATTGTTCCATGCGTTTTCAATCGAGCATCCGCAAAAAGGTAAGCTATGGTTTCTATGTCTGTTTAGGCCTGATAGTCCTCATCGCCTTGGTGAATTACTTCAATCTGACGGTGGTCGACAGGAAGGTTGCGGCGAGCATGGTGGTCTCCGAGCTTTTTGATACGACCTTGGAGATGAGGAGGTTCGAAAAAAACTATATCCTCTACAATACCGCTGACGACTACGCCCAAAACCTGCTGTTTACTGAGACGGCAGAGGACATTATAAACAAAAACAAGGAGGCATTCGAAGGCCTTGCCATCGAAGCCTACATCTCCGCCTTGGAGCTTGCCATCAGGGATTACAAGTCCCTTATGAAGAGATATTTCGAGACGGATAAAACATCCGACACCGTAGGGGCTTACGTCATGGAAGGCAAGATACGGCTGAAAGGCCGCGAGATCGTCGACAAAGCGGAGCGTATGTCTTTGACGGAGCGGGAATATATCCGGTCACTGATAGCCTCATCAAGGAAGATACTCATCGGCTCCATCTTCTTTCTCATAATAGCCGGCTGTGCCATAGGCCAGTATCTGTCGCGCATGGTCGTAAGGCCGTTGGAGCAGATAGAAGGCAGTATGCGGAAGGTTGCGGAGGGCAAGTTCAATATCCTTGCGGTCGACTCGACCGACATAGAGATAATATCTCTCTATAGTGCATTCCGGAGGATGATGAGCGAGCTTGAACTCAGGCAGAAAAGTTTTATCCTTCAGTCAGAAAAACTCATATCCCTCGGCACGATGGTCTCGGGGGTCGCCCATCAGCTCAACAACCCCCTCTCCAACATATCGACCTCCTGCCAGATACTCAGCGAGGAGATAGAGGAGGGGGATATTGGCTTTAAGAAAGAACTGCTCGGTCAGATAGAAGAACAGGTGGAAAGGGCGAAGGGCATCATACATTCCCTCCTCGAATTTTCGAAAAAGAAAGAGTTTGAAAGGGTGCCCCTGCCTCTCACGGATCTGATAGAGGATACGCTCAGGCTCCTGAGGGGTGAAATCCTTACGCAGGTTGAGGTGAGGGTGAACATCCCTGATGACCTCTGGCTCATGGCCGACAAACAGAGGATAGAGCAGGCAATTCTGAACATCATAAAAAACGGCATCGACGCTATCCCCGGCGAAGGAACGATCCTCATCTCTGCCGGAGAAACCACCCCGGATAAAACCGTTGAGATAAAGATTCAGGACACAGGCACGGGGATAGAGGCCGAGGAAATGGAGAAGATATTCACCCCGTTTTTTACGACAAAGGCCGAGGGAAAGGGCTCGGGTCTCGGGCTTTTCGTCGCCCGCGAGATCATCGAAGATCACGAAGGCACTATAGAGGTGGACAGCACCCCGGGGCAGGGGACAACATTTACGATAAAACTACCGTTAAAGGAGACCGGTCCATGAAATATAAGGCAAAAATCCTGATCGTCGATGACGAGCAGATTGCCCTCAGAAACCTCCAGCATGTCATGGAGAAGGAGGGGTACGAGGTCGTAGGGACACAACAAGGGCCTAATGCCCTCAAGCTCCTCGATGAGCAGTGGTTCGATGTCGTGCTTACGGACCTGAAGATGGAAAAGGTCGACGGGATGCAGATATTGAAAAAGTGCAGGGACCTTTACCCCGATGCCGAGGTCATAATGATAACAGGGTATGCGACCATAAAGTCCGCCATACAGGCGATGAAAAAGGGCGCATACGACTACATAGCGAAGCCCTTCAAGCTCGACGAGGTAAGGAAGGTCGTGTGGGAGGCCATTGAGAAGGTGAGGCTCAAGAAGGAAAACGAAGAGCTCCGTAGCCAGCTTGAGAGCTTTTCCGGCAAGGTTAAGATAATCACGCAGAACCCGAAGATGCTGGCCCTCCTCGATACTGCAAGGCAGCTCGCCCCCACCGACTGCAATATAATCGTCACCGGCGAATCCGGCACCGGCAAGGAGCTTCTGTCCAGATACATCCACTACGCAAGCAAAAGGGCGGGGGGCCTGTTCTATGCCATCAACTGCGGGGCATTCACAGAGGAGCTTCTTTCAAACGAGCTCTTCGGGCACGAAAAAGGGGCATTCACGGGCGCAACCGAGATGAAAAAGGGCCTTATAGAGATGGCCTCCGGAGGCACGCTGTTCCTCGACGAGATAACCGAGATGCCCACTTCGATGCAAGTCAAGCTCCTCAGGGCCATACAGGAAAAAGAGTTCCTGAGGGTGGGCGGCACTTTGCCCGTCAGGGTGGACGTGAGGTTCGTTGCGGCGACCAACCGGAACATCAAGGACTCCATAAAGGAGGGCCGTTTCAGGCAGGACCTGTTCTTCAGGCTCAATGTCGTCTCGCTCCATATACCCCAGCTTGCCGAAAGAAAGGAGGACATCCCGCTACTGGCTTATTACTTCATCAAGAAGTATTCCTCGCTTATGAAAAAGACCGTCGGCAATATCTCGGAGGATGTCACCTTCATCCTTATGAACTACGACTTCCCCGGCAATGTGAGGGAGCTTGAAAACATAATAGAAAGGGGCGTTGCCCTCTCAAACAGCTCTGCCATAGAGGTCGCACACCTGCCCGAAGACCTGAGGGAGCTTACCGTAAGGATATTCAGGAAGAAGGAAGGCAGAATCCCCGCGCTCGAGGAGCAGGAGGAGTCCTACATAAAATGGGTTCTCAGGGAGGTCGGAGGCAACAAGACCCTTGCCGCACAGATACTCGGCATTGACAGGGTCTCGCTCTGGAGGAAGCTCAAGAAATACGGGCTCGAAAACGTGGAGGCTTAGCCGGCCTTCACCACGAGCACTGCACAATCGGCATGTCCGATGACCCTCTCGGCAACCGAGCCCATGAGGAGCCTCGTTATCCCTGTTCTTCCATGGCTGCCCACTACGATCAGGTCGACATTCTTTTCCTTTGCAATCTCCAGAATCGCCTCGTGGAGGTGGCCGGCCGCGACAATCCCTTCTGCGCTGATGCCTTCTTTTTGAGCCATCGCCTTTACGGCGGCGACATTTTTTTCAGCCTCCTTGAGCTCTTTTTCGGCGATGAGGCCCTTTTGCATCTCCGCCTGTATAAATGGGGCTGCCTCCGAGGGCACAACGGATACGGCAATAAGGTTCGCCGCTGAGCGTTTTGCTATGCCCACCGCCATAGAGGCGGCTTCGATGCCGTATCTGGAGCCGTCGGTCGCTATGAGGATATTTCTCAGGTATATGTTTGCGGCCCTCGGAACCACGAGGACATTGCACCGGGCGTGGCCTATGACCTTTGCCGTGACGCTTCCCATGAGAAGCCTCTTAAGGCCGGTCCTTCCGCGCCTGCCCATGACTATCACGTCGGCGGATTCCCCTGCCGCCTCATCCACTATCGCCTTGTAAGGGCTGTCGCTCCTTCTCATGAATATTGTGCAGGAGACGCCCTCCTTTACTGCCTTCTCCTTTATGCCCTTCAGTTGCCCGGCGGCCTCTATCTCCATCTTCTCCACGAGATTCGGGGCGAGGGCCTCGAACTCGGGATTGAACTCCACTACATAGAGGGCCGTGACTTTTGCGCCTGAGTTTTTGGCAAGCCTTATGCCCTCCCTTACTGCGCCCTCGCTGAACTCCGAGCCGTCCGTGGTGATGAGAAGGTTGTCTAATTTTGCAAAAATCTTGTCACCCATTAGTCCTCCTTTTTAGCGCGCCCCCTGTTTTAACATGCCTTTCCGTGCCCTAAACAGCGCCGTTGTCTCAAAGGCAGGGTAAATAATAGACCCCGCCTTCCCTGATTCGGAATATAGCAGATTACAGGCAGTCCTGCAATCTGCACTTCAATGTCCGCCGGACTTAAGGAGGCCGGATGCCGCAAGTGCAAGCACCGTCACCTCTAAAAGGGCAAGGGTGAAATACACCTTGTCCTTTTTCTTAAGGAATATCGGCATAATTGCGATGTAGCACGGTATGGTCACTCCGGCAAGGAACGCTATGCCGATGAAGTTGATAAAATCGCCCTTCTGTAGCATCCCAAGCCATGCCCAGCCCATGTGTATGTTCGTTGCCTTCAGGTAGTCGTGAACCGGCATGCCCCAGTATTTCGGAAGGTCGTTTATGGGGAGATACGGGGCCATTATCCCTGTTATGTAGAGAATGAACGAGACGACTACGAGAACAAACCCTATCTTCATCCCTTTATCTAACATTCCGGCATATTTAATCTGCTCTTCCGTAGCCTGATTCTTGGCCATTTTAAATCCTCCTTTATGCGATAATCCTTACCTTATGTCCAGATGCCGAGGCCCTTAAGAAACGCCCTTGCCCCTGCAAAAAGGAGCATGACGATGACGATATATTTGACCGCCGCCGGCTTCGTTTTTACGAGGATTTTCACTCCCACTATCGAACCGAGCATTATCCCCACTATCGAGGGCGCCACTATCATTGGCAGCACCGCGCCGTTGTTGATGTATACCCATGCCGCAGAGGTGTCCGTTATGGAAAGCAGGAATTTACTCGTTGCAACTGAGATCTTAAGCGGGGCGCCCATCAGGAGGTTTAGCACCGGCACATTTGCCCAGCCTGCGCCGAGTCCGAACATGCCAGCCATCACTCCGACGATTATGAAAAGCAGGAGGCCCTTTACTGTCCTGTGTATTTGCCAGTTTATCTCCTCGCCTGTGGATACCTCGGTGTATATGCCGTTTATCCTCAGCGCCGTGGAGAGGGCGTCGGCCTGCTTGACCTCAGGGTACTCCGATTTCTTTGCCATCAGCATGATAGCGACGATGCCGAGTATGGTCGCTCCGAGCGCGGTCTGCACTACGTTTGTGGGAAGCGCAAGGCCTATCATCGCGCCCACTATAGCGAAGGAAGACGCTATTAGAGCCACTGGTATTGCCAGCCTTAGGTCGGCAAGTCCCCTTTTAAGAAGCCCGGGCCCTGCGGCCAGCGCGCCCGCCAGAGCAACCAGAAGCCCTGCCCCCCTTACGAAATCCAGATGGAAGGGGAAAAAACCCCCTATGATGGGGACGAACAGAACCCCACCGCCGACCCCGCCCAATACCGCCAGTATCCCGAGAATGAAAGTGACCACAAAAAGGATGAGAGGCCAGCCCCACCACGGCATACTGCTCTCCTCGGTAAGAGGAAGGGCATTTTTAGCCACATCCGCTGCATCGGATGCAAACAAGGCCGTGGCCCCGAAGACAACCACGAGAAACAATAATGCTGCTGCTATCCTGATGAGTCTCTTAGATTTAAACAACCCCTTCTCCTCCTTCTTTTTCTAATAGTGTTTCTTATCTTAGTATCAACTGCTGCGTTTGGCAATGCCGCTGTTGCAATTGCATAACATTACGATAACCGTAAGTTTACTTTATGACGCAGGGCTAAGTCAAGAAACAAGGAGTTCCTTGTCAAATCCTCCTTCAAGCATTGACACCCCGCCTTAACCTGTTAGACTTATAGGCATCTGAGGAGGTCTTGACATCATAACCATCCGGCAGAGAAGACTTGACATGAACCGACTAAAGGCATATTATATGAACTAAGGAAAGAAAAATGGCCGCAGTCAAGGATTATTACGAACTATTAGGCATAAACAAAGGGGCAAGCCCTGAGGAGATAAAAGGGGCTTACAGGAAGCTTGCAAGGAGGTACCATCCTGACCTGAACCCCGGGGATAAGGCCTCGGAGGAGAAGTTCAAGGAGATAAACGAGGCATATGCCGTCTTAAGCGACCAAAAGAAACGGCAGGGGTATGACCGCTCCGGCAGGTCTCCGTTTGAGGAGGGAGGGCCGTGGTACGGCAGGAGCCCGTTTGAGATGCCTGGGTTTGAGGACATATTCGGATTCGACTTAGGAAACATATTCGGCGACTCATCAGGAAGGCGCGAGTCACACTCAAGGGGGGCGGACCTCGTAATGGGGCTTGAGGTCACCCTTGAAGAGGCGTTTTCCGGCGCCACAAAAAAGATAACCGTAAACAGGGAGTCTCCATGCGCCCAATGCGCCGCAAGCGGGGCTATGGAATCCAAGACCTGCGACAAATGCAGGGGAAGCGGAAGGATAGAGGCATCGAGGGGGGTTTTTAGGATGTCGCAGACATGCGCGGCATGCGGCGGGGCCGGGGGGAAAATCACAAAGGCGTGCAGGGCATGCGGCGGGGCCGGCACGGTTCTAAGCTCAGAGTCCCTGAGCGTCAAGATACCGGCAGGGGTTGACAACGGCTCGATGCTTAGGCTCAGGGGCATGGGCAATGCAGGGTATCTGGGGGGGCCGGCAGGGAACGTCAATATAAGGATAAGCGTCAGGCCTCATCCCCTGTTTGAAAGAAAAGGCGACGACCTGTACCTGAAACTGCCGGTCACGTTCGGAGAGGCCGCCCTTGGGGCAAAGATAGAGGTGCCTGCTGTAGACGGCACGGCTGTCATGACCCTTCCTGCCGGAACGCAGGGCGGGCAGAGGTTTAAGCTAAAGGCAAAGGGGTTTCCATCTCCGGCAAGGGGAGGAAAGGGAGACCTTTACGTGGACATCGAAATAGCAGTGCCAAAGGACATGAGCCAGAGCGCAAAGGATGCGATAAAGGAGATAGATGCCTCCTACAGGGAAAATCCCCGCACGGGGATGATTAAAAAATAAGGGGACTGTTTGAGATGAGGGATAAGTCCGAACCCGTATACATGATACGCATCGTAGCCAAAAGGCTGCATGTGCACCCCCAGACCCTGAGGATGTACGAAAGGGAAGGATTCATAACGCCCCAGAGGGCAGGCAATCAGAGATTGTACTCCGAGGGGGATGTCGAAAGGCTTGAAACCATACTCAGGCTCACAAGGGAATTCGGGGTAAACAGGGCTGGGGTGGACATAATCCTAAGGATGAGGCATAGGCTTGAAATCCTTCAGAGGGAGATGGCGGAAATGATGCAGGCCCTTGAGGAGGACACGAGGCACGATTTTGAAGAGAAGATACGAAAGATATTTTTCGAGGAGGCGGAATGAGATTGGACAAACTCACCATAAAGAGCCAGTCGGCTGTTGAGGCCGCTCAGAGGCTTGCCGAAAAAAAAGGCAACCAGGAGCTTCAGCCCGAACACCTCCTTCTTGCACTCCTTGAGGACGAAGAGGGCGTTTCCGCACAGATAGCAAAGAGGCTCGGCGCGGACTTAAACGGCCTGAAGATAGACATAAATAACGATATGGAACGTTTCCCCAAGGTCTCCGGCGCAACCCCCCTTGGGCAAATCTACGTATCCCCCGGCCTTAAGGCGGTCTTTGAAAGGGCAGGGACCGAGGCGGAACGCCTGACGGACGAATACACAAGCGTAGAGCACCTTTTGCTCGGCATCATATACGAAGGCGGCCATGCCTCCGAAACCCTCAAGCGTCACGGCATAACCGCTGACAACGCCCTTTCGGCAATGAGGGAGATACGGGGAGCGCAACGCGTTACCGACCAGAACCCGGAGGAGAAGTATCAGGCCTTAAGCCGCTACAGCCGCGACCTGACCGAGTTTGCGCGCAGGGGGAAGCTCGACCCCGTAATCGGCAGGGACGACGAGATACGGCGGGTGATACAGGTGCTCTCAAGAAGGACGAAAAACAACCCAGTTCTTATAGGAGACCCTGGTGTTGGAAAGACCGCAATAGCCGAGGGGCTGGCGCAGAGGATAGTTCAGGGGGATGTGCCGGAGACCCTGAAGGGGAAGCGGGTGGCCGCACTGGACATGGGAGCGCTCGTTGCCGGCTCAAAGTTCAGGGGCGAGTTCGAGGAGAGGCTGAAGGCGGTAATAAAGGAGATAGAGCAGGCCGAAGGCAGGGTGATACTCTTCATAGACGAGCTCCACACGATGGTCGGAGCGGGAGCTGCAGAAGGGGCAATAGACGCCTCCAACATGCTTAAACCCGCGCTTGCGAGGGGAGACCTCAGGTGCGTGGGCGCAACCACAATAGACGAATACAGGAAGCACATAGAAAAAGACACGGCCCTTGAACGCAGGTTCCAGCCTATCTACGTAAAAGAGCCTTCGGTGGAGGACACAATCTCGATACTAAGGGGGCTCAAGGAAAAATACGAGGTGCATCACGGCGTCAAGATTAAGGACTCCGCCCTCATAGCCGCGGCAGTGCTTTCCAATAGATACATCACCGGGAGGTTCCTGCCTGATAAGGCCATAGACCTCATAGATGAGGCCGCATCAAAACTCAAGATGGAAATAGACAGCATGCCGGTTGAGCTTGACGAGCTGGAAAGAAAATACCGGCAGCACGAGATAGAAAAACAGGCCCTCCAGAAGGACGACTCCTCCGGCGCAAGGGAAAGGCTTGAGAAGATTACAAAAGACATGGCAGAGCTTCAGAGCAGGAGGGACGAACTCCGGGCGCAGTGGCTCAGCGAAAAAGAGACCATCACAAGGATGAGGGAGCTTAAGGAACAGATTGAGAAGACACGCATGGAGTCCGAGCATGCGGAAAGGGACGGAGAGCTTGCAAAGGCGGCTGAACTCAGGTACGGCAGGCTCCTTGAGCTTGATAAGGCGCTGAATGAAGAGAACGCAAAACTCCGCAAGAAGCAGGCAATAAGGAGGATGCTCAAGGAAGAGGTCATAGAGGAGGACATAGCAGAGGTCGTATCCAAGTGGACGGGGATACCGGTCTCAAGGATGCTTGAGACGGAGGTCAAAAAGCTGATACATATGGAGGACAGGCTGAGGCTGAGGGTGGTGGGACAGGACGAGGCCATAGAGGCCGTCTCAAACGCCGTCAGGAGGGCAAGGGCCGGCATTCAGGACCCCAACAGGCCGATAGGCTCCTTCATATTCTTAGGCCCCTCAGGGGTCGGAAAGACCGAGCTTGCAAGGGCGCTCGCAGAGTTCCTCTTTGACAACGAAAGCGCCATGATACGGATAGACATGTCCGAGTATCAGGAAAGGCACACGGTCTCAAGGCTCATAGGCGCGCCTCCGGGCTATGTGGGCTACGAAGAAGGCGGACAGCTTACCGAGGCCGTAAGGAGAAGGCCGTACTCAACCCTGCTCTTTGACGAGGTTGAAAAAGCCCATCCCGAGGTCTTTAACCTCCTTTTGCAGGTGCTCGATGACGGAAGGCTCACGGACGGCCACGGAAGGACTGTGGATTTCCGCAACACGGTGGTGATAATGACCTCCAATATCGGAAGCGCCCATATACAGGAAGCGCTTGCCGAAATGGCAAAGAGGCCGGTGCACTGGCAGACGGAAAACGAGCACTCACTTAAGGCAAGGGTTATGGAAGACCTGAAGGCGTTCTTCAGGCCGGAGTTTTTAAACAGGGTTGACGAGACGATTATGTTCAACCCGCTTTCAAAGAAGATGCTCAAGGACATAGCAGACATTCAGACGGAGAGGATGAAAAAGTTCCTGCTTGAAAAAGGCATGGACATCACCCTTACCGAGACCGCAAAGACATGGCTTGCCGAGAGGGGCTACGACCCGGTGTACGGCGCAAGGCCGCTTAAAAGGGCCATACAGAGGGAACTGCTCAACCCCCTCTCGCTTAAGATTCTGGACGGCACATTCACCGAAGGCGACGCAATAGAGGCGGACGTGGAAGGAGAAAAAATCACGTTTAAAAAAACCGCGCCCGAGCCTTCTTCAGCCCCGGCATAACCCATGATGAAAAGAACTTTGTGAGGTTTTAAACATGCACATACCCGACGGATACCTCGGCCCGGTCACATACGGAAGCCTCTGGCTTGCGATGTCCCTGATTTGGTTTTACGCCTCAAGGAAGATTAAACAGACTCTGAAGGCATCCGAGGTCCCGCTCCTTGCGCTTGCCGCATCCTTCAGCTTCGTGATAATGATGTTCAATGTCCCAATCCCGGCAGGCACTACAGGGCACGCAACCGGGGCAGTGCTTATAGCCGTGCTCATAGGGCCGTGGCCCGCTGTTATGGCCGTCTCCGTGGCGCTAATGATACAGGCCCTCATGTTCGGAGACGGCGGCATCACTGCAATGGGCGCAAACTGTTTCAACATTGCCTTTGCAGAAACACTCTCAGGCTATGCCGTCTACAGGGTCATAGCCAAAGGCAGGGATGCGTCATTAAAGAGACAACTATTCGGAGCGGGCGCAGGCGCTTATATCGGGATAAACATTGCGGCGTTTCTTACGGCATTTGAACTTGGGATACAAACAGCGCTCCATACAGGGCCGGACGGAAGGCCGCTTTACAGCCCTTTTCCTCTGAGCCTTACAATCCCCGTCATAATGACAGAGCACCTTGTGCTGTTCGGCCTTGTGGAGGCGGCGGTCACGGTTTTAGTCCTCTCGTATATCAATAAATCGCATCCCGAGCTCATTAAGGAGATGAGATGAAAGTCCCGGAAACCAAAAAACTCTGGATAGGCATCATCGTAATGATTCTCTTAAGCCCCATCGGACTGCTTCTGCCTGAGCTTTTCAAGGCAGGAGGCGCATGGGGCGAGTGGGGACCAGATGAGATAGAGAAAATCTCCGGCTATGTCCCGGAAGGGCTTAGAAGGCTTTCGGAATTTTGGAAGTCGCCCTTTCCCGACTACACTGTAAGAGGATGGGAAGAAGGCTTCAGGGGATATGCATCGTACATATTTACAGGCATAATCGGCGTTCTGCTCGTAGTTTTAATCGCTTACGCATTGGGAAAGATTCTCACAAAAAACAGGGCACAAACCCTAAACGGTAAAAATGGAAATACCTGACTGGCTTAAAGGGGGCACGGCCCCCGGCGAAAGGGCTACGAGCCCCGGCGAAAGGGGCACGGCCACGCGCGAAAGGGGCTACGAGCCCCGGCGAAAGGGCTACAAGCCCCGGCGGAAGGGGGCGCAGCCGAAAGAGAAATTTCTTGACAGGACTCTCAGGCATTCGGTCTCTTTTATTAAAGACGCCCTTTTCAATGAAAAACTCTCGGCAAAAAAAGGGGTTCTCCAGAGGGTTGAGCCCAGGTTAAAGCTGTCAGCCGCAGTTGTTTTAATTTTCGCCATAAGCATCCAAAAACACCCCGCCGGCCTTGCGGCTTTCATTTCACTGTCCCTGTTGCTGGCAATCCTGTCCCGCATACCTTTGACAACGCTCCTCGGAAAAATCTTTCCTGTTTTTTTATTTACACTTTTTATAGCAGCCCCTTCCGTGCTTAACCTTGTGGTCCGCGGCGAGGGCATTGCCACGCTCTTTACGCTGAAGGGCGCCTATAAACTCGGGCCTATATCCATCCCTCAGGAGATAACCGTTACAAAAACCGGCCTCACAAGCGCCCTTACCCTCGTCCTCAGGGTCACGGCCTCGGTCCTAATCGTATTTCTTCAGACACTGACCACACCGCCTGCAAAACTCATAAAGGCGGTCTCGTTCTTCCTTCCCGGCACGCTTAAATCCATATTCTCCATAAGCTACAGGTATATATTTTTCCTCTTAAAGAGGCTTGAGGAATTCATAACGGCTTACAGGTCAAGAAACATATCAGGGGCATCGGAAGACGGAAAGGCTGCAAGCCCCGGCGCAAAGGGAGGCACGGCCTCCGGCGCAAGGGCATGGGCGGCATCCAGAATGGGAATGCTCTTTTCGATAAGCCTCAACCTCAGCAGGGACCTCCAGATGGCAATGGAGTCAAGGGGATGCACATTAGAGGCCCCGGGAAAAGAAAGAGGGAAATGAACGTACTGGAGCTTAAAGACGTTTCTTATTCCTACCTGAACAGGGCCAAGGCTGTGGACAGCGTCTCGTTCACCGTGTCTCGTGGGGAAAGCCTGAGCATAATAGGCACTAACGGCTCTGGAAAGTCCACCCTGCTTTATATCTTAAACGGGCTTATAAAGCCCGAATCCGGTAAAATCTTCGCATTCGGCGCGGAGATAGAGGACGGTTATCCCCTGTGGCTCAGGCAGAGGGTCTCCCTCCTCTTTCAAAACTCCCATGCCCAGCTCTTCTCGCTGAGCGTGTGGGACGAACTCCTCTTCGGCCCTCTCCAACTCGGGCTTGGCATAAAAGAGGCAGGGCAAAGGGCGGAGGACATCTCGCAGATGCTCGGCATAGGGCATCTTAAAGACAGGGGGCCTTGGGACTTAAGCGGCGGGGAAATGAAGAAAGTCGCCCTCGGCACATGCCTGAGCACAAACCCCGATGTTCTGCTCCTCGATGAGCCGACATCAGGGCTTGACCCCCGGAGCCAAGTGGAGATAACAGACCTCATCATCGGCCTGAGGGAGGCGGGAAAGACGATAATCACGGCCACAAACGACCTGCACATAATCGGGGACATCTCGGACAGGACAATCGTAATCGGAGAGGACCACAGGGTGCTGCTTGAGGCCGGTCCGTGGGAGGCGCTCGAAGACCACGACTCCCTGCTTAAGGCCAATCTTATCCATAAGCACCTGCACAGGCACTCGTGGTATGAGCACGAGCACAGCCACTGGGGCGCTCACGAGCACGAGCATGAAGAGGCCGCCCCGGCAAAGGAGACTGATGAAAGCCCTTTGACGGACACAGGCAGGCTTAAAATACTTCTTGGGCACTGGGATGAGCATAATGCCGAACATGCGGAGACCTATCTGGAGTGGGCTTCAAAAGCCGAGGAGATGGGGCGCCCGTCCCTTGCACGCACATTGAGGGAAATAGCCGGGGAAACGAAAAAGATGGAGGGGCTTTTTAAGAAGGCGCAAGGGGATTTATAACGTGAAAATTCCCTTTAACACCGTCTGCTTATGATGTATAATCTAAGCACTGAACAAGGAGGCTGAATATGTCCTTTAATATTCTTATTAAGCGGTTACTGGTGGTTTTCATTGCAGCGCTGTTTTTTGCCGCACCGTCATGGGCAGCGGGAAGCCCTGCAGGCAAAATCGCAAAGTTAAGCGGAGAGGTCTCTTACCGGAAGATGAACAACATCCCGTATCAGCCCGCAAAAAAGGACACCCAGCTTGAGCAGGGTTACTGGATAAAGACCGGTACTGACGGATGGGCATCTGTAGAGCTTTCAGACGGAAGCAAACTCACCCTTGCCAACGGCACCGAGCTTGAGATAACCGAGTTCGTCATAGGCAAAGGCAAAAAGGACGGCGTATTCAGCATTACAAAGGGAAAACTAAGGGCCTCTGTTACAAGGCTTGCCGGAGAGAAGGTCAATTACAAGGTTAAAAGCCCGACAGCGGTCGCGGGCGTAAGGGGCACGGAGTTCATGATAATGACCGAGGGGCCTGCCAACGTATTTTTCGGCAACGAGGGCAGTGCCGATGTCTCAGGAGACGCCGCGTCCCATAAAGCTCTCAGCGCAGACACCATGGTTCAGAACACACGGGGCTACATCCCGACCGACACAGTAAAGGTCGAGCCCGGCACCCCTCTTTATGAGGCAAAGAAGGGCTTTGAGAATATAACCGCAGCAGCCCCGCCCTCTGACTGGGAGGCCTCGGGCAACCTGCCCCACATAATCGCAAGGTGGAATATCAACCACGGCCACTATCTGGCCGACTCCGGCAAATACGACGATGCGCTTTATGTTTTTCAGATAGCCCTCGACCTTACAAGCCTGCCGGAACTCAGAGGGGATGCGAGGCTTGAAAGGGGCGCTGTATATTCACGGTTTCTAAGAAACTCCGAGGCCGCGCTCTCGGAATACCTCCTCGTGCTTGAGGAATACCCCTCAGGAACGCAGAGGGAAACCGCACTCTATCTTGTCGGCATGACCCTCTACGAACTCGGGTTCAAGGCGCAGGCCAAGGAAAGGCTTCTTCAGTACAAAAGGGAATATCCCGGCGGAAAACATGTAAACAACGTGGACACAATCCTTGGCATAATAGATAAATGAAGCTCCGCCGTATCCTCATATCCCTGCTCATAGGCATCATTGCGGCATCGGCCACCCTTGCCCTTTACAGGGGCAAGATAGAGTTCCTAAGCGGGATAGACCTCAAGCTCAAGGACGCCAGGCTTAAGCTCAGAGAAGAGGTCAAGCCCGACGAAAGGGTGGTCATAGCCGCCATAGATTCAAAAAGCGTCAACGAGCTCGGCAGGTGGCCGTGGGACAGGGAGGTCATGGCAGGGCTCATAAACGGCCTGAATGTCTACGGCGCAAAGACCATCGCCCTTGACATGATTTTTGCGGAGCCTTCCAACTCCCGCTCGGACATGGCGCTTTCCGATGCCATGAGGCAAAGCGGAAACGTGATTGCAGGCTATTACTTCAGGCACGAGGAGGAAAGCCAGGTCTCATGGCCCGAACTGATAGAGCCCTCGAAGATAAAGATACTGAAGATGCACGACGGCGTAGAGGAAGTCCCGATAGTGGCCTATCCGGAGGTGGAGACCAACATACCGCCCATATCCATGGCCGCCGATTCATCCGGTTACTTTAACATCATCCCTGACAAAGACGGCCTGATACGGGCTGCAAACCTCCTTCTGCTCTATAACGGCGAGGTCTATCCTTCGCTGCCCTTACAGGCCCTCCGCCATTACCTTGGCAATGAAGTCGTCCTTGAGATAGCGGTCTACGGAGTGGATAAGCTGCTGATAGGCTCAAGAAAAATCCCGGCGGACGAATCCGGCAGGCTCACGCTGAATTATTACGGCAGGCAGGGCGCATTCAGGACGGTGCCTGCGGTGGATGTGATAAAGGGGAGGCTTAAGCCCGGCAGCCTCAAAGATGCGATAGTCTTCATAGGGCCTACGGAAGTCGGGATTGCAGATGTAAGGGCAACCCCGGTGGACCCGGTGCTTCCGGGGGTCGAGATACATGCAACCGTCGCCTCAAGCGTCCTTAAGCAGAGGTTCCTGTTAAGGGACGGGCGCGTGATAGGTCTTGAGATGTTTTTCATCATATTTTTCCCCCTCATGCTGACCCTGATACTGAGCTTCATAAGGAGAACGGTTTCCGCCCTGCTCTTTTTCCTCCTGACAATAGGGCTTTATTCATATATAGACTATGTGCTCTTTTCTGACTACCTTTTAAACACCTCCATGCTCTTTCCCTTTATCTCCATAACAATTTCATATCTGGGCGCTGAGGCATACAGAAACCTTGTGGAAGAACAAAAATCACGGTTTATGAAGAAGGCGTTTACGAGCTACGTCTCACCCGACCTCGTGGGCGAGATAATAAAAAACCCCGACAGACTGAAACTCGGAGGCGAAAGAAGGGAGATTACCGTCCTATTCTCCGACATAAGAGGTTTTACCACCATGTCCGAGAAGCTTTCCCCTGAAAACCTCGTCCTCCTTCTGAACCAGTATCTGGGGCCTATGACAAACCTTGTGCTCAAGCACAAGGGCACGCTCGACAAGTACATAGGGGATGCCATAATGGCGTTATATAACGCGCCGCTTACAATAGAGAACCACTCGGCCCTTGCATGCGAGACCGCCCTTGGGATGATGGAGAAACTGAAAGAGCTCAATGCAGCTTTCAAAGAGAAGGGTTTTATGGAAATAGACATCGGAGTGGGCATAAACACCGGGGATGCGATTGTCGGGAACATGGGCACGGACGTCAGGTTCGACTACACGGCCATAGGGGACACTGTAAACTTAGCCTCCCGCCTTGAGGGGATGTGCAAGGTCTACAAGGCGCATATAGTGGTAAGCGAATTCGCCGTGCGTCATATTGAAGGCATGGGAGCCGAGGCAAACCCGAAATTGAAGTTCAGGGAGCTTGACGTGATTAAGGTAAAGGGCAAGGACAAGCCGGTTACGATATACGAACTGCCCATCACCGAGAATGAGGCGCTGATAAAACGTTTTCACGAAGCCCGCGGTCTTTACAGGGCAATGGAATTCAAAGAGGCAGGCGGGATTTTCAAATCCCTTTATGAAAGCTATAAAGATAAGACCTCTCTGGTCTATGCCGAAAGGTGCGCGGAGTTCATTGAAAACCCTCCCGTGCCCGATGGAACCCGGTGGGACGGCGTATACGAGGCAAAGACAAAATAATGGATAGGATTTCCCCTTAACGCCATACCAACAACCCTTTTTTATGAGCCTTTCTATTTGATTTTTTAATAGACTCTTTTGGATACGTATGGCATTTGAATTTTGATTTCACGATAAAACTTGAGCCATTAAATTAAATTATTTAGATAGTTTGATGTTTATACTTAATGTTTTAATTAAGATATGTTCAGGCATTGTTTTATAAAATATCGCTAATAAGCATGTGCCTCTGCCCTTGAAATTTTGACCGTAAGTAGGTTATCTTAACAGGCTAATATTATTATTCATGGAGGCTTCTAATGGCAAAGAAAACGGCTTCTAACCCCCCCGCCCCTAAAAAGAAAAAATACGTTTACTTTTTCGGAGGGGGCAAGGCCGACGGCAGGACTGACATGAAAAACCTGTTGGGCGGCAAGGGCGCAAACATTGCCGAGATGGTAAATCTCGGCATTCCTGTACCGCCCGGCTTTACCATAACCACGGAAGTTTGCACGCTTTACTACAAAAATAACCGCAAATACCCGCGCGAGCTTAAGGCAGAGGCCGAGGCCGCACTGGCCAGAGTGGAAAAGATTATAGGGAAAAAATTCGGAGACCCCAATGACCCGCTTTTAGTTTCAGTGCGTTCCGGTGCGCGCAGTTCCATGCCCGGCATGATGGAGACGGTGCTTAACATCGGATTGACCACAAAGACAATCCCGGGGATTGTCAGGAAAACCGGCAACGAACGTTTCGTATACGACGCATACCGCAGGCTGCTCATGATGTACTCGGACGTAGTTATGGAAAAGGCGGCTGGGATAGAGCCGGAAGGGGGCATAGGCATCCGGCAGAAGCTTGAACATGCTTTGGAGAGGCTGAAAAAGGAAAAGGGATACTCAAACGATACGGATTTGACCGTGGAGGACCTCAAAATACTTGCCGACGAATTCAAGGTCATCATCAGGCACACCCTCAAAAAAGAATTCCCGGACAACCCCATGGAGCAGTTATGGGGCGGCATCGGCGCAGTATTTCAGTCATGGATGGGAAGGCGCGCCGTATCGTACCGCAGAATCGAGAAAATTCCCGAAGAGTGGGGAACGGCTGTCAATGTCCAGTCCATGGTCTTCGGCAACACGGGTGACAATTCCGCAACCGGCGTTGCCTTCACCCGCAACCCGGCCACAGGGGAAGACGTGTTCTTCGGCGAATGGCTCCCGAACGCACAGGGGGAGGATGTTGTTGCAGGCATCAGGACCCCCAATCCGGTGAACAAAGCTGGCAAGACGGAAGACACTATGCACCTGTCTTCGCTTGAGGAAAACATGCCCGCCATCTATAAACAGTTGTTCGGCATCCAGAAAAAGCTTGAAAAACACTACAAGGACATGCAGGACATCGAATTCACCGTAGAGGACGGAAAGCTATGGATGCTCCAGACGAGGGTGGGCAAGAGAAACGGTCAGGCCGCCATACGCATGGCCGTGGAGATGGCAAAGTCAAAGCTGATTACCAAAGAAACTGCTGTCCTGCGGGTCAAGCCCGACCAGATAGACGAGCTTCTGCACCCGAGCGTGGCTCCGGTTGCCGAAAAAAAGGCAGTGGAGCTTGCAAAGGGCCTGCCGGCAGGCCCGGGCGGAGCGATAGGGAAGGCGGTATTCACTGCCGATGATGCAGAGGCTTGGGCAAAGCGGGGAGAGAAGGTAATCCTCGTCAGGAACGAGACATCGCCTGAGGATGTGCACGGAATGCATGCCGCACAGGCCATACTGACGGCAAAGGGCGGCATGACAAGCCACGCGGCCCTCGTTGCCAGAGGCTGGGGCAAGTGCTGCATAGTGGGCTGTTCGGCGCTCAATATAGACATCGCAAGAAAAGAATTCCATGTAAACGGAAGAACCATAAAAGAAGGGGACTGGATAACCCTCAACGGGACAAAGGGACGGGTGTATGAAGGCAAGCTCGACCTATTGTCTGCCAACCCAGAGCATAACCCGTGGTACAAGGAATTGATGACATGGGCGGACAAGATACGGACGCTGAAGGTCAGGGCGAATGCGGACACACCCAACGACTCCGTAGTGGCAAGGAACTTCGGCGCCGAGGGGATAGGCCTTTGCAGGACTGAGCATATGTTCTTTGAGGCCGACAGGATAAAGTCCGTGCGGGAGATGATACTTTCTGAAACGGTTGAGGGGAGAAAGAAGGCCCTTGCCAAGCTTCTGCCGGTACAGAAAAGGGACTTCATGGGGATATTCAGGGCGATGAACGGCCTCCCTGTGACCATAAGGCTTCTTGACCCGCCCCTGCATGAATTCCTCCCGCATACGGATAAGGAGCTTGAGGAACTGGCATCCGATATGGGAGTGCCTTTTGAGCAGTTAAACGCCAAAAATAAATCCCTTCATGAGTTCAACCCCATGCTCGGGCACAGGGGGTGCAGGTTGGGCCTGACCTATCCCGAGATATACGAGATGCAGGTTCAGGCCGTCATGGAGGCCGCATGCGAGCTTGTAAAGGAGAAGGTAAAGGTTATACCGGAGATAATGATACCGCTTGTGGGGCACGTCAAGGAGCTTCAGGCGATGAGAGACCTTACCGTCTCCGTTGCCGAAAGGGTGCAGAAGGGGTATAAAATAAAAGTGCCTTATACCGTGGGCACTATGATAGAGCTTCCGCGCGCCTGCGTGACGTCGGATGAGATAGCCGAATATGCGGACTTCTATTCATTCGGCACAAACGACCTTACGCAGACGGTCTACGGCCTATCAAGGGACGACGCAGGGAGGTTCCTGCCTTTTTACGTTGAAAACGGCATCCTCACGGACGACCCGTTCATCTCCATAGACATAAACGGTGTCGGCGCCATGATGCGTATGGGGGTCGAAAAAGGCAGGAAGGTAAAGAAAAACCTCAAAATCGGCATCTGCGGCGAGCACGGGGGAGAGCCGAAGTCCGTGGAGTTTTGCTATAATATAGGGCTCGACTATGTAAGCTGCTCGCCTTTCAGGGTGCCCATCGCAAGGTTTGCGGCTGCACAGGCACTGCTTAAGAAGAAGAAAAAATAGACGCATCAAATTGTAACTTCAACTTGACACGGACGCCGCTCCGGTTAATAATAAATCAGGCTGGCCATGGGAACAAAGGAAGCAAAAAAATACATCAAGGCACTGCATAAAAAACAGGATAACCCGTACTTATGGCCCGACTACCTCACTGGATTGCCTGAAAAACCCGCCATAATAAAGTGGATATCAGAGGTCTACGGCAAGCCCCTGAAACATATATTATATGTGAGAATCGCCAATATACACCCTTACCTGATAAAATACGGCCCGGACAGGCATGCCGACATAATCCAGTGGGCCGCTGCCGTGCTCAAGACAACGGCCGATAAGTACAAGGCATTTGTCGGAGCCTTCAACTCCCATGACTTTATCGCCGTCTGCGATGCAAAAGCCGCCAGTGACTTCATGGACGAGGCTTCAAAGGTGTTCAACAAAAAAGCCCTGAGTTTTTACAGCAGGGAAGACCTCCAAAAGGGCAGCGTAATATCCTTTATCAGGGACGGCAAGAAAGTGAACGCTGGGTTTATGAAGCTCATTTCCTCGGGCATGTGCGCAAAGACGGATACGCCCAAAGACCAGGTCGTTCAGCATCTGGGAAGTCTCTGCGAAAAGGCAGAAAGGGATATGTAACCTATTGCCCGCCGGACCGCTTTCCCTTAATCACTTCCCGCAGCACGCGGCTTAATTCAGCGGTCTCGTACGGCTTGGGAAGGGTTCCTTTGAAGCCGTATTTTCCGTATTCAGCCATCAACGGGGCATCGGAATAACCGCTTGAGACTATCGCATTTGCATCAGGGTCCAGCTCAAGAAGTTTTTCCATCATCTCCTTGCCGCCCATCCCGCTTCGGACGACAATGTCTATTATCACGACATCAAAGGGCTTTCCCGCCTCCTTGGCTTTCCTGTAAAGCTCAATGGCCGAGCCGCCATCCTCTGCGGCCTCAGCCTCATACCCGCATTGAACGAGCATCCTGTCCGCAACAATCCTGACCAGTTCCTCGTCATCCATGACAAGCACCCTCCCCTTTCCGGCAGCGGAAAAACTCCCGGAATCCTCCTCAGCAGGAAGCCTCTCCCCTGATGCCGGCAGATAAATACGGAAGGTCGAGCCGGCTACTGGTTCGGACTCAACAGCAATATAGCCGCCGTGTTTTTTCACTATGGAGTAAGCGCTCGTGAGTCCCAGGCCTCCAGCCCCTTCTTTCGTCGTAAAAAACGGGTCGAATATCTTCTGGATGTGCTCGGCAGGTATGCCGGTCCCGGCATCCTTAACTGTTATCATTACATATCTTCCTTGTTCAAGCGGTAAAGCGCTTTCCTTGCCCATAGTTACATTTTCACCCGTCACGCTGATAACTCCGCCTCCTGGCATTGACTGCTGGGCGTTGGTGAGCAGGCTGCCGACTGCCTGGGTTATCTGACCTCCATCCGCCACGACAGGCGGCAGGTCATCGGGAATGGAAAGTTCGCACCTGATATTGGGGACGTTCAATGAAAGATTTATGGAATCCCTCAGCAATACCGAAATGGAGACCGTCTTTTTGACAGGGGCATCGCCCTTTGAGAAGGCCAGCAGTTGCTGGGTCAAGCCCTTTGCCCTGATAGACGCCTTCTCTATCTCCAGCAGCATATCGAATGCCTCGTACCCGGGCTTTGAGTACATCTTAGAAAGGGAAACATTGCCGAGGATGGCGGTCAGGAGGTTATTGAATTCATGCGCTATCCCGCCGGCCAAAACCCCAAGGGATTCGAGCTTCTCCGCCCTCAGCGCCTCAGCCTCCATCTTCCTGCGCGCGGCACTGAGGGTCTCTTCCATCTCCCTGCGTTTTGTTATGTCCTCCCCGGAACTAAGCGTAGCGGTAATTCTGCCGTCATCGTCCCTAAGAAGCGTGTTATGCCACGCGATGATTTTCTCATCCCCGTCTTTGGTCAGTACCGGGTTTTCAAAATATTCTACAGGCTCCACCTCTCCGGTCATCAGTTTTTTAAAGATTCCCCTTACATCTTCCCTCATCCTTTCCGGGATGAATTCAAACCAGTTTTTGCCTATGATTTCGCTCTCGCCGTATCTCAGTATCTCGCATCCCTTTTTATTTATGAGGCTGACTCTTTCATCGGCATCGACAACGATGAACATCACCCCAGCAACATCGAGATAATTCCGGGCTTTGTCCTTTTCGCTTAAGGCGGGATTCCCTGACTCCGTAGACTCAAACGCGGCAATGCGGCTGCGCAAGCGGGCTACTTCATCGAGGAGTTCTTCCTTCGTCTTGCTTTTATCTCCCATGCCCGAACCGGCCCCCTATTTTGCGTGTTTTTCCTTTTCTTTTTCGTAGGCCTCTTTGCCCGCCTCTATTGCCGCGGTTATTATGGATTTTTTCTCGCCCACATAGTCCTTGCCGCTGTGCAGCGCCGAGTCCATTTTTTCTTTTACCTGTTCCGCTATGTCTTCGGCCTTTTCCCTTACGTCATCGGCATATTCCCTGATTTTCTGCCTCGTCTCGCGGCCTGACTGCGGCGCAAGCAAAAGCGCAAGCCCTGCGCCTACAACTCCGCCGAATAGAAAGGATAAGACTACCGTGCCTGCGCTATGCCCTTCGTCGTGTCTCACAGTTTCCTCCTTGAAGGTCATTGACCTTTTTTAAAGAGATTCGTCAAAAGAAACCCAAACGCGGCTCCGACGGCTGCCCTGATGCCGGAGACCCTTGCCGGTATTTCGCCCATAATCCTGTTTATTTCGTGGATGTTTTCGGCTACGCCGCCTACGGCAGAGGAGAATTTCCTGACATCAGCGGTAACTGAGTTTATGTCTGATGTGATTTCCTTGACATCCTTCAGAACCACGTTAAGCTCTTCAAGCGTCGGCTTAAGCGTGCTCTCTGTGGTGTTGAGGAACTTGCTTAACTCTTTAGAGGCATTTTTCAGCTCAATGAGCGTGGGTATGAGAAAACCGGCTATCACTGATAGGATAACCACTATTGCCAAAAGAAGCATTTCGGTCATAGTCCCTCCACGGTGTCAATCCCTTGCCTAAATTCTATTATGGATTATGCGATAAGTAAAGAGGTTTTAACGGACGGTGTTTTTTGCGGCGGGTTAATCGGGACTTCCGCTGCTTTACAGATGTGGCTGAGAAATGATAATCTCCAAAACCCATGGACCCCGTAACCCATGCCCTTGCCGGCATAACCATAAAGAACTTAGGCTTCAAAAGAAGGGCTGCTCTCTGGGTGGCGCTTTTTGCCTCTGTGGCGCCTGACCTTGACTATATAACGAGGTTTTGGGGCGTGGACGTGTTCCTCAGATACCACAGGGGAATAACTCACGGGATATTGGCCTTACTTGCCGTATCTCTTGTGATAGGCCTCATATTCGGTCTGAGAAAAGGGTTTCTGTATTACTTTTCCCTTTCTGCTTTGGCATACGGGTTTCATATCTTGCTTGACCTCATAAACCAATACGGCGTGCGGCTGATGTCTCCCCTTAACTGGCAGGCGTATTCCCTTGACCTTGCGTTCATAATAGACCCGTATGTCAGCATCGGCCTGCTGGCGGGCGTGGTTTTTGCCGCCTTCAATAAAAAAAGGGCTGTGGCGGCAGCCTATTTTACCCTGATGTTTTTCGGGCTGTATGCAGGCGGCAGGTACTATCTGCACGAGAAAGCGGAAGATTTTTTAAGGCACAGGCTGGATGAATCCACATGCACGGTCTGCCCCCTTCCGAATGATTTCCTGAGGTGGTGGTTTGTGGCAAGGTCCAAGGACGGCGTCAGGGTTGGGTTTGCGGATATGTTTACAGGAAGGATATGCTTTCAGGAGACATATCCTCCGCCTGCGAGCGACCCTTTGATAGAGATGTCCAAGCAGGACAGGGTTGTAAAAAACTTCCTTTATTTTGCAAAATATCCCTATCCTGAGGTCAAAAGACAGAACGGCGCCGTAACGGTTAAGTGGAAGGAACTATCATATTCCTTCATGGCGGACGAGCATTTTACGGCAACAGTGGTTATGGATGAGAAGGGGAGGGTCTTAAAGTCTTATTTTAAGTTTTGACGGATTTATATTATTATACGGGACGGAGAAAACGGATGAAGGTCAGCGAGATATTTACGAGCATACAGGGAGAGTCAAGCTATGCCGGCGTCCCCTGCACTTTTATAAGGCTCTCAGGCTGCAATCTGAGGTGTTTTTACTGCGACACTGCCTATGCCTATGACAGCGGCATGGAACTCACAGAGGATGAGATAATCAACGAGGTCTCCATTGTGGGAGTGAACCTTGTGGAGATTACGGGCGGGGAGCCTCTTTTGCAGGAGGGGGTTTTTCATCTGATAGAGCGCCTGCTGAATGACGGCCATTTAGTCCTTATCGAAACAAACGGGAGCATGAGCATAAAGGATATTGACCCGAGGGCCGTTATAGTGCTTGATATCAAGACCCCCCAAAGCGGCATGGCCGGGGAGATGGACCTGTCTAATCTGGACTTTCTGAAGCCCAAAGACGAGGTTAAGTTTGTAATCGTGGACAGGGCCGACTATGAATGGGCAAGGGAGTTTATATCAAAATATTCCCTGAGGGACAAATGCAAAGTCCTTTTCTCTCCTGCCTTTGAGTTTCTCGGCCCGAAAACCCTTGCGGAGTGGATTCTCGAGGACAGGCTCGATGTGAGGCTGAACCTCCAGATTCACAAATATATTTTCGGCGCGGAGAACAACTCGCCTAAGGGTTGCTGAATGCAGCGTCTTTTAACCGGCAGGCGGGCGGGAATTTTCCGTCATAGCCCGGCCTTAAGATAGGTTGCGAACTCGTGTTCAAAATTGTCGCTGAGGAGCCCGGCGCCGGTTTGCTCCCTTATGCCGTCTATGTCCCAGAACCTTATCTCGTCAATCTCTTTTTTGTTGAATGAAAACCCTCCCTCGTGCAGGCAGGTAAACGTATAGACAATCTCGGTCTCGTAAGGGTTCGTGTGGGTGTAGGTGTAGAGGAATTTAAGCTTTCCCCTGACTCCGAGTTCTTCCATCAGTTCTCTTTCCGCCGCCTCCTCGATATCTTCGCCGGGGTCAACATGCCCCCCGACGGACGTATCCCACATGCCCGGGGCAACGTCTTTTTTAAGGGAGCGTTTCTGAAGCAGAAGCTGTCCCTTTTTGTTGAAGACGAGGATGTGCACTACGCGATGCATCATGGAGGGGTTTCCGTGGATGACCGAACGCGGGGCAATGCCTCGGATATTGCCTTTTTCATCCACCACTTCGAGCATCTCGTCCTGCATATAATGATTTAACCATACCAGGCCTTCTCTATTCAACTTGTTGTGTGAGTTTTCATCAGGGAGAACTCTTCAGGATTTAGTCTTGCCGGTATACAAAAACCAAGCGTGTAAGACGTGTAAGACGTGTAAGAATAGGACATTTCTACTTTGGCTTGACACAAAGGGGAAATGTCCTTGACATCGGCGGGGTTTTTAATTATTATAAACTAATTTTTCTCCGGAGGTAGAAATGACAGAACCTACTTTAATGGACATAGTGGTTAACCCGCAGGTCGTACCGCCTTTTGTATCTTTCGCCTTTCTGGGTTCGTTTATCCTCATAGGGGTTTCGCTTGCGGTAAGGGGGACGTTGCAGCTTGTGCCGAGGGGCATGCAGAATGTCGTCGAGACCTTTGTGGAGGGCATGGTGAACCTCTCCGAGGAGAACATCGGCCACCGCTGGGGCGAAAGGCTGTCTCCCCTGATAGGGACGCTTTTCATGTACATACTGCTTTGCAATTTCATGGGCCTGATTCCGGGTTTTGCATCCCCCACGGCGAACATAAACATGAACGCCTCTATGGCCATACCCGTGTTTTTTGCGACCCACTACTACGGCCTGAGGGCCCACGGTCTCGGATATTTCAAGCATTTTATGGGACCTATCCGCTCTGTCGCGGCGCTGCCTCTTATGATGCTGATGTTTGTGATAGAGGGCATCGGGCATCTTGTAAGGCCGCTTACGCTGTCTGTGAGGCTTTTCGGCAATATGCTGGCAAAACATATCATACTCATGGTGCTTGCAATGCTTACGCCGTGGATAGTCCCGACGCTCATATTGGCATTGGGTACGTTGGTCAGCCTTATTCAGGCTTTTGTTTTCACCCTCTTGGCAACGCTCTATCTTGCGGGCGCTGTTGAAGAGGGTCATTAATAAAGAAAGGAGGAACGAATAATGAAAAAGGTTACAACATTTGCAGTTCTCGCAATGGCCTTTGTCATGATGCTCGCCCCGCTGGCGCTCGCTACCGAGGAAGCTGCACCGGCCGCCGCTGTTTCAGGGTCGGATTCGCTTAAGGCCATGGGCGCCCTTGCAGCCGGTCTTGCAATAGGCATTGCCGCTTTCGGCGCAGCTATCGGTCAGGGGCTCGGCTTAAGCAGGGCATGCGAGGGAGTGGCAAGGAACCCGGGTGCATCCGGCAAAATCACGACAACGCTCATCATCGGTCTGGCAATGATAGAGTCTCTGGCTATCTATGCGCTGCTCGTGTCGCTGGGCATTCTCATCAACCTGAAACTTTTCTTCTAAACCGCTGTTTTTTTCGGCCCCTGAAACAGGGGCAACACTTCATAAAGGGGCAGGAAATATATCCTGCCCCTTCTATTTTTCCCGCCGGGGGCCGGAGGCCTGCACAACCCATGCTTGCAAGAATTGCGGGGCATAAAAAGATATTTACAAAAATATGTAGTGTTTGCTATATTCATGGAGCACGAATTTGTTTGGGGGGAAGCGGTTGAAGAGCAGCAAGGAAAGATTGACCCGCGCAGTCGATTTTGTCACCTTTTCCGACATGCCCATCAAGAAGAAGTTCCTCATCTTCTGTTCGGGGGTCGGCGCTTGGTTTTTGCTCATCGCAGGGGTGGGAATATTCTCCGCCGACAACATGGCCTCCCGCATAATGATTGCTATGGCCGCAATGATTGCCATCGCGTTGCTGCTGTTTTTTGCCTATTGGTTCTCAAGGTCAATGACAAGGCCCATAAACGCTATGATTGACCAGATAGAGTCCATCTCAGAGGGTGAGATAGACCTGTCCAAAAAGATATTAATCACGTCCAAAGATGAGATAGGCGAACTTTCCGGCAAGTTCAACAAGCTCCTTGAGGCTATCCATGACATGAATTTCTTCAAGAAGGTCATAGAGGAGGACGACACCCCGCAGGATATTTACATAAGGCTCGGCACCGCCTTCGATTCATTAGGCCTGAAGTCATACCAGATATACGAGGTCTCAAACAGCAAAAATACCATGCGGGCGATGAACAGCGGAAGCGGGGTGGCGGATGAGACCTGCAAAAGGGACATGCTTGTAAACTCCAGCCTTTGCAGGGCAAAAAGGACCGGCGATATCGTCTCCTCGCTGTCTTATCCGGGGATATGCAAGCATTTCCTCGGCAGCCCGGAGCAGCAGTATATCTGCGTCCCCATGATAATAGGCGACAGCACCGGAGGCGTGACCCAGTTCATTTTCGAAAACAGCGAAGTGCATAAGGACATGCACAAACATGTGTTGAGGGCCCAGAAGTATATCAAGGAGGCATTGCCTGTCCTTGAGGCAAAGAGGCTCATGGATACCCTTAAGGAATCCTCGCTCAGGGACCCGATGACAGGGCTTTATAACAGGAGATTCCTTGAGGAGTACTCAGAGACCCTCGTTGCGACGACCCACAGGAGGGGCACGAACATCGGCCTTCTGATGTGCGACCTTGATTTCTTCAAGGAGGTCAACGACACATACGGCCACAACGTGGGAGATGCTGTGCTCAGGGAGACGTCCAACATCATAAGGGACAGCGTCAGGGCGTCGGACATGGTGGTACGGTTCGGGGGGGAGGAGTTTCTGGCCGTGCTTCAGGACATAAAGGACGGGGAGTCGAGGAATATCGCCGAGAAGATACGGAAGAAGATAGAGGAAACGAAGATAAAGATGCCAAAGGGCTTCATACAAAAGACGATAAGCATAGGCATAGCCGAGTTCCCGAAGGACACGCCCAACTTCTGGCAGTCCATAAAGTATGCAGATATCGCGCTCTACAAGGCCAAGGACTCGGGCAGGAACCTGACCGTAAGGTTCACAAAGGACATGTGGACTTCGGAGGGGTACTGAGGAGTCTCCTTTAACCCAAGACGGAATTTCTCCGCGGTGTTTTCATGCCGGAAATGTTAAACTTTCCTATCCCGAGCATCCGGAGGCAGGAGATGAATGGCATTCCCCTTAAAGAGATAAAATACGTCCTCCTTGACATGGACGGCACCCTCCTTGATAAGTACTTTGACGACTATTTCTGGGAACACCTCGTGCCGGAGAAATACGCCGAGAGAAACAATATCACCTTCGGCAGCGCAAAGGGGCATCTCATGAGTAAATACAAAAGGCATGAGGGCACCCTGAACTGGACTGACATTGATTTCTGGTCAAGGGAGCTGGCTCTTGACATACCGGCCCTCAAAGAGCAGATAAAGCACCTCGTTGAGGTGCACCCGCATGTGGAGGATTTCCTCAAGGAGATGAGGAGGCACGGGAAAAAGATTTTTCTCCTTACGAACGCGCATTACAAGTCCATTGACATAAAATTCAAAAAGACCGGCATAGGAAAATATTTCGATTCCGTAATCGCCTCCTTTGACCTCGGGCATCCGAAGGAGAGCCTTAAGTTCTGGGAAAAGGCAGAGTCCCTTTTGGGGTTCCAAAAGCAAACGAGTCTTTTCATAGACGACACGGAGGAGGTTCTTAAGACCGCAAGGCTCTACGGAATAAAATACATCCTGCTTAAGACCGCGGCCAGTTCTAAGGAAACTAAAAGGCCTGCTTCGGAATTCCCGTCAATATCCGACTTTAAGGAGCTTATGGGAGACGGCATATGAAATGCGATGCCGCAAAGAGGCAATGAGTGGGCAGGCAGGAGAGCGTTGATTTCCTGATAATCGGAAGCGGCGTGGCCGGGCTGAGGGCGGCCATAGAGCTGGCCCCTCACGGGGATGTCCTTGTCGTCACAAAGGACATCCCCTCTGAAAGCAGCACCGAGTACGCGCAGGGCGGGATTGCGGTCGCCTTAAGCGATGAGGACGAAGTCGGCATCCACTATGAGGACACCTTAAAGGCGGGCGACGGCCTTTGCAGGGAGGATGCCGTGAGGATTCTCGTCGAAGAGGGGCCGGAGAGCATACTTGAGCTAATCTCATGGGGCGCTGAGTTTGACAAGGAGTGCTCAAGGCTTGCCTTCACTCTGGAGGCCGCCCATTCAAGAAAGAGAATCCTCCATGCGCACGGCGATGCCACAGGCAAGGAGCTTGAGAGGGTATTGCTTCAGAAGGTCAGGTCTTTCCCATCGGTCGGGAGGTCGCCCTTTACCATGGCCGTTGACCTGATTGTGCAGGACGGCGGATGCATAGGCGCCTACGTCTTAAGGGACAGGAAGATTTCTCCCGTGTTTGCCCGCGCCACTATTCTGGCCTCAGGCGGAGGCGGACAGATATTCTCCATAACGACCAACCCTCAGGTTGCGACCGCAGACGGCATGGCCATAGCCTACAGGGCGGGCGCCGAGCTTGAGGACATGGAGTTTGTGCAGTTTCACCCTACGGGCCTTTATCTGCCTTCTGCCCCGCATTTCCTCCTGAGCGAGGCCATGAGAGGGGAGGGCGGACGCCTGAGGAATATAAACAGGGAACCCTTCATGCAGAGATACCATCCAATGGCTGAGCTTGCCCCCAGAAACGTGGTCGCAAGCGCCATAATCTCCGAGATGTTCATAACCAAAAGCAGCCACGTGTACCTTGACCTTACGCACCTTGATGCCGGGTTCGTGAAAAAAAGGTTTCCGAGGATATATTCCACATGCCTGAAGTACGAAGTGGACATAACAAAAGACCTCATCCCGGTAAGCCCTGCCGCGCACTATATGATGGGAGGAGTAAAAACCGATACCGGCGGAGGGACGAGCATAAAGGGGCTTTTTGCAGCCGGCGAGGTTGCATGCACAGGCGTCCACGGCGGAAACAGGCTTGCAAGCAACAGCCTTCTTGAAGGCCTTGTTTACGGGAAAAGGGCCGGAAGCTCCGCACTTTCCAGTGTTAGAGGCATGGGCAGGCCCCCGGAGGCTGAGGCCATGCCTCCGGCATTTACATTCCACTCAATCCCCGCCCATGACGAGATACGGGGGCAGATGAGGAAGCTGATGTGGGAAAAAGTCGGAATCATAAGGTGCAAAGACTCTCTCACGGCTGCAAAGGAAAAGCTTGGGGAGTGGCAGTATATCCTCGATAAGACCTTTGCTACGAGGCGGGAGCTTGAGCTTAAAAACATGCTTCAGACGGCTGCCCTGATAACCGAGGCAGCACTCTTAAGGGAAGGGAGCGTAGGGGCGCATTACAGAACCGATTTCCCGGGCAGGGGGGAGAACTGGCAAAGGCATATAGCGATGATAAAGGGGCGGTAAGGGCATTGCCTTAAAGCGGGCGCTACGCACTTTCCTTGTCCGGCGGTGCAAGGTTGAACTTCTCAAGCCTGTAGAGGAACGTCTTATAGCTCATTCCAAGAAGCCTTGCGGCTTTTGCGGCTACCCCGTCCGCCCTGAGCATGGCCTTCCTGATGAGCTCTTTTTCAAGCTCCTCAAAGTCCATCCCGCCCTCAGGAATGTCAATGTCGTATGCGCCTCCGGGGCCGCCGGGCCTGAGGTCATTACCAATGTCGCTAAGTCCTATAATGCCGGTGTCGTTTACGAGCACTGCCTTTTCCACAACGGACTCAAGCTGTCTTATATTGCCGGGCCAACCGTAGTCGCCGAGGGCCTTGAGCGCACTGGGCTCTATACCCTTTATTCTCTTTCCGAACTCGCGGCTGTATTTTTTCATAAATAAGTCCGCAAGTTCGGGGATGTCCTCCCGCCTCTCCCTTAAGGGCGGCAGGTCTATGGTGACCACCTTGAGCCTCCAGTAGAGGTCCTCCCTGAATGCGCCCTTTGAGACCTCTTTTTCGAGGTCCTTGTTCGTGGCTGCAATGATTCTGACATCTACCTTGACTGTGTTTTTTCCGCCGAGCCTTCTTATCTCTTTGTCCTGTATGACCCTCAGGAGTTTTGACTGCGTTGTAAACGGCAGGTCCCCTATCTCGTCGAGGAATAGTGTTCCTCCGTCCGCCTCCTCAAAAAGCCCCTTTTTGAGGCCCGATGCGCCTGTGAACGCCCCCGGCTCATAACCGAAAAGCTCGGACTCGAAAAGCCCTTCAGGGATTGCCGCACAGTTTAGCGCTGTAAACTGCCCCCTTTTCCTCGGACTGTTGTAATGTATCGCCCTCGCAACGAGTTCCTTGCCTGTGCCGGACTCCCCCCTTACGAGCATTGTCACTGCAGTGGGCGAGGCCCTCTTCATGACATCTATGGCCGAGCGCATCATCTGGGAGCTGCCGATTATCCCCTCTATTTTGAACCTGCCGTAAAGCTCCCTCTGGAGATGGAGGTTTTCCTTACGGAGTGAAACGCGCTCCTCGGCCCTCCTCAGGGTCAGAATCAGGGTGTCTTTTTCAAGCGGCTTGGTCAGGTAGTCAAAGGCGCCTTTCTTAACAGCGGCCACTGCCGAGGAAATCGTGCCGTGGGCGGTCATGATTATAACCGTGGGCGCAAACGGCTCCCCGGGCATCGCCTCCATGAGCTCTATGCCGTTCATGCCGTCCATCTTCAGGTCGGTCAGGATGATGTCGGGGTGCTGCTCCTTTGCCATCCTCAGGGCCTCCAGACCTCCGCCTGCAGTGCGGGTCTCATACCCTTCGGCATCAAGGATGGTCTTTAGTATCTCCCTCTGAAGGGGCTCGTCATCTACGATGAGGACAACCGCCGGCATCTCAGGCCTCCTGCGCCAAGGGCAGGGTAATCGTCACGGTGGAGCCTTTGCCCTCGGCGCTTTTGAACTCTACAGCGCCTCCGTGTTCCTCTATGACCCGCTTTGTCAGGGAGAGGCCGAGCCCCAAGCCCTTGTCCTTGGTTGTAAAGAACGGCTCAAATACACGCGCCGCCTTGTCTTCGGGGATGCCGCTGCCTGTGTCCGACACAGAGATGGAGAGCATCCCGCCTGAGGCCTCTGTGCCGATTCTGAGACTGCCGCCTCCGGGCATGGCCTGGAATGAGTTCAGTATGATGTTGTAAAGGCATGTCTTTATGAGGTCGGCGTCTGCATCGAGTTCCGGCAGGGCCTTGTAATGCCTCTCTATTTTTATGCCTTCCTTCTCCGCCTTTGCAGAGACGAGTTCGATGACGCCCTTAATCAGGCCGCCCATGTCCGTTCTCCGGAGGTTAAGCCCGATGGGCCTGCTGAAGTCCAGAAAACCCTCGGCAAACCCGCTTACACGCTGAATCTCCTTTTTGATGTTCAGTATCAGGGAGTTGAAACTTGTCCTGTCCTCAAGGGCCTCAGGCGCATACCTCTCCCTTATGTGGTCTATGGAGAGGCTTATGAAGTTCAGGGGGTTTCTTATCTCGTGTGCGATGCTGCTTGAGAACTGCCCCATGCCGGCAAAGTGCTCGGCCTTTCTGAGCCTTTCCCTGAGTTCCTGCTCCTCCCTGAGTTTGCCCACCATATAGTTGAAGCTGCCGGTGAGTTCCCCTATCTCGTCTTTCCTGTCGGTCTGGAGCCTCTGGCTGAGGTCGCCGCCTGCAACGCTTTTTGCCGCCCTGACCACGTCCTCTATGGGTCTTGTGTATCTGCCCGCAAGGAATACGGCGAGTATTATCCCTATGCCGAAGACCGCGGAGGCCGCAATGACCCTTCTTATTACGCCCCTCTGCATGAAGACCGAGAAGTCCTCAGTGTTCATGGACAGGTGTACATAGCCGAGGTGCTTTTCGCCCGCCATAACCGGAACTATTACATCGAAGTCCTGCTCCCTGCCGGTCACCGGCTCTCCGAGCTCGGCTTTGAATATGAGTTCCTTCTTCTGTTTCGTTATCCACTTGCCGACGTTTCCGGGGTTTGTGCTTGAGACGATTCTGTCGGAGGTGCTGATGAGGGATATCTCCCTGACGCCTTTGGTGTTCAGCTTCTTGAGGTAGTTTTGCAGCCTTTTTTCATCCGGGGTGCCGCCGCTTGTGACCTCCTCCATCCCGAGCCGTATCGCCTTCGTGAGCTCTGTGATATGCCTTTCAAACTCGCTGTATATGGCCTTCTCCGTCTGGTAGTAAAGGAAGATGAGCGCGGCAATGAGGCTCAGGTTCAAAAACAGCATCATGAGCACCAGCTTCTTGTTAAGGGAGAGTCTGAGGAAATAGTCTTTAATCATCGGTAGTCGTATAATATATTATACACCCTGAGCCCTCTGAAAAAGACCAGTACAGCGCCTGCGCCTCTTTTTCCTTCATGACGAGGTCTATTGCGCTGAACGGCCTCCCGGAGACGGCGTTCCAGAGGCTGAGCAGGGGGCGGGAAATCTGCAGCCTGACCTTACGGCCAAAGCCCATGAGGGCGGACAGCGGCCCCCCTCCTTCGGGCCTTACTGATATGAGCACGCCGTCGCTTATATGGAGGCTGTAGCTTGACGGCATGTCCTTAAGTTCGAGGGCCTCGGGATCCTCCGTCACCTCCGCGCTGCTGCCGGGCTTGATTTTGGCCCGGCGCGGCTTTAGGAGCGTGCTCTTTTTAAGAAGCGCATGCGGCTTTATATCAGGGCGGTAGCCCCAGAGTTTCGTGTCCTGAACAGCCCACTGTTTGAGTGTCGCTCCGCGGGCCTTCAGGTCTATTTTCATCATAGACATGTCAAAGACAAAATAGATGTCCTGCTTATGGGCCAGCTGAAGCTCGGCCTTTAGCAGCCGGTTTTCTTCGCCAAGCCCCTTGATGTCACCGGAGAAGGCCTCCTGTGAGATGAGGAGGGCCGTCAGCAGACCGAGCAATCCGACTATTCTGGCCGCTAAAATATGAATATCCTTGTCCCGATGGGGGAGGCATTGTAAACGGCCTTGAGGTCTTGGTCCCCGACCCTGATGCAGCCGTGGGTCACGCTCCTGCCAAGGAGCCTCCTATAGAGTGTGCCGTGTATGAAGTAGCCGCTTCCAAAGCCCAGTGCGTACTCGCCGAGCACCCCTTCCTCCACCCTGTCCTTTAACTCGCTTGGGATACTTTCGCCCTCCTCGATGAAGGCCCAATCAGGCTTTATCCAGTTGGGGTTTTTTATCTTGGACTTGACGGCGTACTCGCCGCGCGGCGTATCGAAGACCCACTGCCTCTTGCCTGCGGTGTCCTTCAGAATGCTTCCGCTTCCGCTTGATATCACCACGGCCTTAAGGGTTTTTGCGCCGTTTTTAAGAAACAATGTGTTATCTGCCGTGTCTATAACTATATGGATTCCCTTTGGCGCCAAACCCTCAAGTTTTGCCCTGAGGGCCCGGTTCTCGGCCCTAAGCCCCTTTGTCTGAGGCAGCCCCCTGTCTGCCACTTGAGCGCGTGAGCCTATATAGTAGCCCGCAGCT
Source organism: Thermodesulfovibrionales bacterium (assembly GCA_030682405.1). Lineage (GTDB taxonomy): Bacteria > Nitrospirota > Thermodesulfovibrionia > Thermodesulfovibrionales > JdFR-86 > JAUXOF01. The sequence goes on along the minus strand of JAUXOF010000038.1, from coordinate 12,191 downwards.
TCCATGATGAGGAAGACTGCAAGCACTGCGGCAAAGACCATGGGGAGTCCCTTAATCCTCACCCTACCGCTCCCTTAGCTCAGAGGAGATGCTGTTTTGATATTCCGTTACGCCTACGATGGTTACGGGTGTGCCCGTATCAACGAGGCCGTAAAGCTCATCCATGTGTCTGTTCTCAAGTGAGACACAGCCGTAGGTCATTCCCTCTTTGCCGCCGCCGTGTATCTCTATGAGACCGCCTATCTTTGCGCTTGCAGGGATGATTCCCTTTTTCTTGGCGGCAAGGAACTGCCTTAAGTCCTCCTCGTTGGGGTAGTTGATAAGGAGCGCCTTATAGTAGCGGCTTCTCGGCAGTTTCTTGACTATGCTGTACCTGCCCTCTGGTGTGGCGTGGTCGCCGGCATGGACTTTATCGAGCGAGCCCCGTCTGCCTATATTGATTTCATAGGTCTTAAGGACGGCTCCGTTTCTGTACACGGTAAGCCTGCGGTTGACCTTGGTTATGACGATGGCGTAGGAGCCTTTTGCCTTTGACTCGGCCACTGTGCTTTGCACCCACCCCTGCCACTTCGCTATAAGGGCGCGGTCGGTAAAGCGGCTTAGTATAGGCCGGATAGCCTCCTCGCCGGATGTTATGTAGTCGGATATGCTGCTTAGCTTTTCCTCGGCCAATGGGTAGTGTCCTCTTCGGTGCAGGGTTTGGGCCTCGGCTAATGCCAGTTCGGCCTTTGTGATGTCCGCCCTTGAAAGCCGTCCCTCGTTTATCATAGCGCTCAGCCTCTTAAGGGTCTGGAGCTTTTCCTGAAAAACGAGAATCTCCTGCTCGGTGCTCTCGGCCCTGAGTTTCTTCTCCTCTTGTACCTTCCTGAGAAGTCCTTCGCCCTGTTTTAGGATTTCCCTGAAACGGGACTCTACCGCTGCGTAATCCCTGAACCATGAAAGCCGCACCTCCTGTTTGATGAGGTCGCTTTTGACTTCCTGCAGGGCTTCTTTATACCTGTTGTAGTCCTCGGGCGTATATGCCTCGGCACCTGCCCGCCAGAGGCTGTGCTCCTGTGTTTTGGCAAGCTTCACCTCTGGCGGCAGTGTCGGACTGCTACAGCCCCAAAAGGACAGGCATAGCAACAGCGCTATGGCCTTTGCGAGAGTGCCTGTCAAGGGGGTTTACTTCTTGCCTGTCTTTTCCAATGCCTGCGTTACGTCAGCCGATATGCCGGCAGCCTTTTCCTTGGCTGCGTTGGCCTTGTCGGCGGCAGCAACGTAGTCTTCGGTGTCTATGAGGCCCTGAACCTCTACGAGTGCGTCCTCAACGCCCTTGAGGTCGGCCTTAAGGGCCTCTACGTCCGCCCTCGTGCCCTTGCCCTTCGGGGCCTTTTTAAGGAGTCCTGCTGCCTCTGCCACGGCCTTCTTGGCCTCTTCCTGTGCGCTCAGGGCGCTGGTTTTGGCCTGCTCTTTCTTTTCAGGCAGTGCGGTCTTAAGCGTCTCTGCGTCCGCCTTTACCTTGGCAAGCATCTCTGTTGCCTTGCCGTAGTTCTTGAAGAACTTTCCGTCCTGTACCTTGACCTCGTCCATAGCTGCCGTAAGCCCGTCGTTTAAGAGCTTGACGTCTTCTGCCGCATACTTTGCGGCGCCCTCGGCCACCGCAACGTCAATAGCCGCCTTGACCGCATCGATTTCCGCTGTCGGCTGCTTGCCGCAGCCTGCAAGAATGGCCATGGCCACAAGTGCCAGCGCCATGTACTTCATGTACTTCTTCATAATAGTCTCCTCCTTAATTTTGAATATGATTTGTTGAACATCCGAGCATTCCGGCAAGCACTCCGGCACCCCGCCGGCTAAAACAGCAAAACACCCCCTTTCAGTGCCCTTATCGGATTTCTATGGAAGCAATATTCATACCACTAACAAAGTGCAGTAAAAACAATGCCTTGGACGGGAAATGGTCTCCTCTTTTAAGTAACCCACTGCTTATTTGGGGAAACCCGTCAGTCTCTTCCGGGGTGAGGTTGTAGAGGGCATAGACTTGCCTTTTTTTACTTAGGGTCAGGGATTCCAAGTTGTCTACAAATCTTGATAGCCAAAAGGTCTGCAATCTCATTATGTCTCGGTATAGTTGTGATGAGATTTGGTTCGGCGAGGTTTATGTATCTGGTATGTTTCGCCCCTTCTTTTAAAAGAACACAACCATGCCGATCCAAGTGCCTGATTAGTTCTTTTCGCTTCATACTTCAATTTCTTCCAGCACCACTTCTCTTTCAGGCAGCTTGGAAATATCAACGGGCTGCATCATCTCCTTTATGGCATCAACGAGATTTTCCTTTGCTTCTTCTAAGGTTTTTCCCTGCGTCATTGCACCGGGGACATCATCGGTCCATGCTACCCACCAGTCGCCGTCTTTAACGAAGGTTGCTTTAACTTTCATCAGCGTTCACCTCCCTAAAAAGTCATATTTATAGTATAACAGGTTTTCCATAGGCATCACATTTCAACTGCCTTTTCCCCTCCACGATTTCAATCTCTTCAGGGGTGAGGCCGTAGAGGGCATAGCATTCCCTAAGCTAAGGGGGGCTTCATATGTGGATTGTAGCCTCATGCTTTCTCTTTGTATTCCCTGAAGCCATCAACCAATTGCCGGAATGAGGTGGGCTTGTATTTGTCAAAACCCTCCTGATCCACGTAAACAAAGTCGTATTTAACGTCTGCCTGCACCCGGTTGATATCCTCGCACCATTGCCGCAACCGTTGCATCTTCAAAGGAACATCCAATTCCTCCTGCCCCTTTGTCTCTACAATGTAAATCTCTTTATCGGATAGTTTGACTAAAAAATCAGGATAATAGTTTGAAATATTTCCATCAGCATTTACGTAATCAAGCTTGAAATTTACCGCGAAATAATTCTTGGCGTAAGAAACCACATCATCGCAGTCTTCCAGAAATTTCGCGAACAGCAACTCAAGGTGACTGTCCCCTATAATCCTGTTAAAAACGCTCTTTTTCGGGATAAGGTAACCTTGATCCTTCGTCACAAAGGGGCGGGTCTGCCTCAATTTGATAACGTCTCGAATCTTGGCATCGCCTTTGTCTTGGATGGTCAACGCATTTATCGCCCTTTTGAACGTTTCGATTAGTGTTTTGGTGGCGGCCACTTCGGACAGATTTCTGAGAGTATTTGCATCCTCAAGTTCCACCTGCCGGTCAAACAGATGCCTCTGCACAAAGCTCTTCACCTTACCGTAAAGTACGTCATACCCGCTGACCAAGCGCAGATCCTTCATTATGGTCTGTGAGAAATACCCTATCACGCTGTTATAATCCGCGATTCCGGCGGTATCAAGGATAGTCGTGTGCGTAACTTCCCCGGTCGTAATATCCTTGAACACTATCTCCCGTTGCTCTTCCTGCGTGAACTGTTTATAGAGAACCTTGGCGTGCCCTAATGCGCTTACATCCAGAGCGCCCAAGTTCTTATATTCGCGGTAAACCCTCGGAGACAATACAGGGATTTCGATATCAAGGGCGTCGATGTTCTTGCTCTTGTTTTCCTTATCGATTTCCACGACCAGAGGGGTAAGGGGTTTCGTGCCTTCCCCCATGGGTTTGCGCTCCAGCACGACCCCTTCGGCTTGTATGGACTCCACAAAATCCATAAAGGCGTTTGTCCCAACGACGCTTACGTATTCCTCTATGCCGCTGGGATACATTTTGCGCAATCCGCGTCCAAGGGTCTGCTCAGGCAGGATATTGCTTTTCGCGGTATAGGGCCGAAGGCCCACGATGGTCGTGACATTGCGGACATCCCAGCCCTCTTTAAGCATGATAACCGAGACAATGGCTTTATAGGGACTTTCCTCTCCGTCAATTTCATTAGCCTGCTTTCGCAGCTTGTCCAACTCTTCCTTTTTTTTCTTCTGTGTGGATTCGGATATCTCTCCGTTATCGTTCGTATGAATGACCAAAACCGCGTCCTTAAGTTCCTGATATGTCGATTCGAGATATGCGGCCACGTCATCGCAGTTTTTGGTGTCATCGGTCATGACAAACAGTATTGCCTTCTTCCCCACCTTCTCGTGTTCCGCATACGCTTTGCGCCACTCAAGCACGCCCAGATGAAGGTAGTCGGCATACTTCTCCGTATACTTTGCGCTCTGTTGCTCCACGAGCTTTGCTCTGCTTGCGGCATCGGGTAGTACAGGGTGCTTGACCACGTTTTGGGATATGGCTTCAACAAGGGGGTAATCGGCCACGGTCTGCACGAAGATAGCCCCGTTATTGTGCTTTGGAGTAGCGGTTACGTCCACCTGAAGCGAAAGTGCGTCGCCCTTCTGCTTCAAGCGGTTATGTATGTCCTCGATGGACTTAAACCACGCAAGGCGGTTGTCGTGGATATGGTGCGCCTCGTCGTTTAAGACGACAAGCTCGTCAATATCGCGCACTATCATGCCGAGGTCAACCTTGGAATCAGTGGTCGCCCCGGTGGGTCGCTTGCCGAGGAAGTAATCCATCGTATCCTCGTCGTCTGCCGAGGGCGGGATGTCATCCCCTGCATAGACGCGGTGGATATTGGTCAGAAAGATATTCCCCACGGGACGGGTGATACAAACCTCGTCCTGCTTATGCAGGGTAACAAACTGGAAATCGTCGCGCCAGTTCCGACCGTCAACCCCGTTATCCGGCAGTACAGGGTCTTTAAAGAAAATGCGTAACCCCCTAAAGTCCCTGTATATTCGGTCAAGCACTATGATATTGGGCGCTATTACCAGAAAATTACGTGCAAGCTCTGATTCAGGCTCGTAGAGTTTATGAAAATAGCTCCACGCGAGCACGAGGCTCATGACCTTGGTCTTGCCAGTGCCTGTAGCCATCTTCACGACGAACCGCCGCCATGACTCGTCAAACATCCCGGTAGAGACAGCCCCTGAGCCGTCAAAGCGCATCATGTCGTACTTGTCCTTCACCCCTACAACGTCATAAAGATAAACAATAGTCTCAAGCGCCTCGCGCTGTGCGAAATAATACTGAAACTCCTCCATAGTGCCGTCTAACTTGGGCAGAAGGTGGGGTGTGCCGAACCACCAGTTAAGGAGGCTTCGGCTCGTATCGGTAGCGCCATCATAGCCCTCGTCGCGCCATGCCTTCACCTGTTTGCGAAGCTCAGGCACAAGGGGCGGCATAAGTTTATCAGCACTTGTAGTCCTTAGCGCTTCGTCAGCCGGAAACCAGCGTACCGAGGGGTCTAATATTGCATGTGGGGAGGATGGGAAGTCCCTGTGCAAGCCCATTACTTTTTGCCCCCGACATTAACCTCGATTATTTTCATCGTGTCGTTTCCGAATATGTCCACAACCTTCACCGCTATCTTGCGCCGTCCGGGCGGGCATTCCTGTGTGGAGCTTTTAAGTTCGAGCGAACGGTCTTTCTTCGTGCGGAAGGACTGCCACTCGTTCTCAAAGATATAGTCTCCCGTCCAGACCTCTTCCCACTCGCCGCTCTCGGCGTTCTGGATGCGGATTATCTCCCGCTTGCTCTCGAAGTCGAAGTCCACTGCCCAGTAGTCCACCCAGTCAGTCCACTTCTTGGTGAGCACCTCGCGCTTGACGATGCCGTTTTTGTCTTTGCTCACCTTTACGATTTGGCCCTTCTCGACAACGACCTTGCTTCCTTTGTCCTTTAGAGATGCCTCAGCGGCGGCTATGGAATCCTGTGAGTAAAATACGGAATAATCGGTCAGTTCAACTGAGACATTATTGCCCTTGACGTGCGGCGTGACCTCGATAAACGATACGTCGTGGAATACCACCTGATTCTTCTCGACCGCGCGTTTGTCAAAGACCTCTGCGGGAATATACTTGGGGGCAATGTCTATGCCCTTCGCCTTGGCGTCGTCGAGCACATTGGGGAACAGGCCCATCTCGAACTCGAAGCCTAAGATATCCACCTTGGTAATGTGCTTTTTGCGGCATTCCAAAATTACCTCTTCAACAAAGAGGCGGGTTACAGGCAGGTTCACCGGCCCCACGGCCACGAGCCTACCGGCCTTCTTGCCGTGGAAGGTCGTAAAGCCCTCGGTCTTTTCGGCGCGGTATGCGCGGAGGATGAGTTCAACGAATTCTTCGGCCTTCTTCTCGATTTGTTTTTGTTTCTCCTCGTCCCGGAGGTTAGGGTTCACGCCGATGTAGTGCTGGCGTTCGTACTTGCCGAGGTTCAATAGCTCGAAAGCGCGGTAATTCTTTCCTGCGGCCTTCAATTGCCGATGGACGCCGATCATCCGCTTGCGCGTCGTGTGTACGGCGAACTTTCCGAGGTCGGTTACTATCCACTTCCTGCCGAGCTTTTCAGCGACAGATGCAGTCGTGCCGGAACCGCAGAAGAAATCAGCCACAAGGTCGCCTTCGTTGGAAGAGGCTTTGATGATGCGTTCAAGCAGGGCTTCAGGCTTCTGGGTAGGGTAGTCAAGTCTTTCTTTTGCTTGAGAATTGATAAAATTTATTTCCCAGACATCCGGAGCAATAGTTTCTCCTGTGTTTACCTTAACGATACGAGCATATTCGTTTGGATTTATACGCCCTTCTTTTATAGCCCAATCAACTTTATTTTGGTCATATACTAATAATTGTGGTTGTCTCTTCCCGCCAATCAGGACAGAGTTTCTATCCCACCCTTTTTCATGCTTTAATTTTTGCCCTTCGGTTGTTTCTACAAATACAGGGTTCAACTCAAAATGTTGTCCTTTTGAATAAAAAAATATAATATCATGCATCCGTTGATATGCGTTACTACCAGCAGTCCATCTACGGTAATACCAAATAATATCATTTCGAAAATTATCTTTTCCAAAAATCTCATCCAGTATCAGTCGAAGATAGCTATTTACTCTCCAATCGCAATGCACATAAATACTCCCATCCTCGGCGAGCAGGTCGCGCATGAGCACAAGCCGTTCGTATATCATGGCGATGAATGAGTCTGCGCCCTTGCCCCATGTGTCCCTGTACGCTATCTCCTCAAGCACATTGGGTTTCTTGGTAAAGGTGTCGTCGCCTATCTCTATGTCCATGCTGAAGTCTGCGCCCACGTCAAAGGGCGGGTCGATGTAGATGAGCTTGATACCTCCCTGTTTCTCTATCTCCTCGCGCATCGGCCCGTTTTTCAGGCTTGATAGAATCAACTTGTTGTCGCCCCAGATGAGTTTATTAGTCCAGCCCTTGAGCTGTCGGCCACGACCATCCGTGTCAAAGAGTCCGAGCGCCAGCGGCGCAGTTGCCTTTTCCTCGCGCGGCTCGTCCACCTGCTCTATAACCTGAAACGGCAGGACGATGTTACAGACCTCGCCCGACTTGCCGTTCCAGACAAGCTCGACCTCGCGCTTTTCCTCAAACAGCAAAAAGCGGTAATTGTCCGGCAGCGGCTTGCCCGCCTCAAGGTATCGGATGATTTCCTGTTGTTCCTGTTCCGTCAGTCGTGCCATAAATATCCTCTTCGGTTTTCAGCGCTGAAAACACTGCACAATTATACAAAATTTCCACGGGAAAGGGGACTGCTACAATTCTGCTGCAACCGGAGGAAAAAGAAAAGGGGCCGCTTGCCGCAACCCCCTGATTTTCATTGGCGTCCCCAATGGGATTCGAACCCATGTTACCGCCTTGAAAGGGCGATGTCCTAGGCCGGACTAGACGATGGGGACAAGGTTTAATTTCATATGAGCCGCGTTGGATTCGAACCAACGACCCACGCCTTAAAAGGGCGTTGCTCTACCAACTGAGCTAGCGGCCCGCAATTCATAATAAACTGTAAGATAACCTTTAACAGTCCCCTCTGTCAACTTTACCGGACGCCCTCAAGGGCTTCAAGGTTCCAGTTCTCAAGCCCTTTGCGCATAGGGCTTATATCCGTTTTATCCTCCATGGTTTTAATGATTTTTGCCCGGTCTTTTGTGTCGCCAAGAAGGATTGCGCCGGCAATAATGTTGTCTTTTATGACCAGTTTTTTGTATATGTAATTTACAGGGTCTTTTGAGACTATGGATTCGCTTTTGCCCTCCGGGTCTATGTCCCCTGCCGAGACGAGGTCTATGCCCGCCGCCTTGAGCCTGTTGGACATGACAGTTCCTTCGTAAAATGCAGTGCCGCCCGCCATGTTTATCCCTGCCGCCTTGCCCTGCTCCTGAGCCGCAGGCCATATGCCGTAGCATACTCCCCTGTGCTCTGCGACATCCCCTGCCGCATATACGTCGGGCAGCCCGGTTTCCATCCTGTCGTTGACCACAATCCCTTTGCCGACATTAAGCTTGAGGCTTCCGGCGCATGCCGTATCCGGCCTTACGCCTGCCGAGACGATTATCATGTCGCAGTCTATGCGCCTTCCGTCCTCAAGCATAAGGGCCCCGGCATGGCCGTCTCCGAGTATTTCCTTGGATTTTACCCCGAGATGGAACTTAAACCCCATGGCCTCCATCTGCGCCCTGAGCATTGCGGCGCCTTCATTGTCCATCTGTCTCGGAAGAAGCCGGGGGAAATACTCTACGACAGTGACCGAACTCCCGGTCTTCCTCAGGGCGTTGCCTGCCTCAAGGCCCAAGACCCCGCCCCCTATGAGCAGGAGTCGCCGGTTTGTCCGCGCATACTCCCTTATCGCTATTGCATCCTTCAGTGTTCTTAATGTGAAAACACCGGGCTTTTCAACTCCGGGGATGGGCGGGACGTAGCATACGCTTCCCATTGATAGAAGGAGGCGGTCGAACCTCATCCTCCGGCCTGACGAGAGGATGACCGCTTTTTTTTCGTAATCAATGTCCGTCACCTCGGCGTTCAGAATAAGCTCTATTTTATTTTCCTCATACCACCCGTCATTTTTTATTGCCAGTCCTTTTTCATCCACCCCTTCGGAGAGGAAGTCTATAAGCCGTATCCTGCTGTAAAAGGGGTATGCCTCTTTTGTGACGATGGTTATTTTCCCTTCCCCGTCCATCTTTCTTATATTGGCCGCTGCCTCAGTGCCGGCAACCCCGTTTCCGATTATGAGATAGTTCATAAACAGCCCTCCATTAAAGATTATAATGGTTTAAACGCATTCAGGCCATCTAAATGTAATATTGGATTTAGTTTATGATTCATATCATAGCCTCTCTTTCAGCTTTCGGTTAACCTATTCGCTATGAGACTCTTATCACACGTGGGCGCTGCCTTTTTATCGGATGGGGGAGTTGCCCCCTTGAAAAATCCGGCGATTCCCCTATGATTGAAATTACAGGGGAGGGCTTCCGGCGGAAAAGGAGGTGGGAAGCCAGACAAACAGGTCAGAGGAACAGGTTGGAGGGTGTATCTTAAATGTTTTTGGAAGAGGAGGAGATGATGAAGTATCTGAGGGTTTTACTATCAATCGCTTTTGTCTTTGCCCTGTCAAGCGCGGGCTTTGCGGCAGCAAAGAAAAGCTCATGCATCGAATGCCATAAGAAGACGACCCCCGGTGTTGTAAAGCAGTATTTTGAGGGTAAGATGTCAAAGGTGCTTGACTGCTCAGGCTGCCACGGCAACGCCCATAACAAGGCTGATGATGCGGCCCTTGCAAAGATGCCCACGCCAGAGACATGCGCGCCGTGCCACAAAAACAAGGTCGAACAGTTTAAGGCTGGAAAGCACAACCTTGCATGGGTTGCCTCAAGCGCAATGCCCATGTGGGCGCATCAGCCTCCGGCTGTGGTAGGCGGGGGATACAAGGGGTGCTCAGGGTGCCACAAGATAGGCACAAAGGCCGGGGAGGCGGCAGCTTACCGCTACGGCAACGCGCAGTGCGACTCCTGCCACACAAGGCACTCATTTAAGAAGTCCGAGGCCCTTGACCCGAGGGCATGCCAGACCTGCCATATGGGGTTTGACCACCCGCAGTGGGAGATGTGGTCAACGTCAAAGCACGGCACGATATGGCAGATAGAGGGGCAGGGCTCAAAAAGGGCGCCCACATGCCAGACATGCCACATGCCTGACGGAGACCACGGGGTTATGACCGCATGGGGGTTCCTTGCCCTGAGGCTTCCTGAGGACGACAAGGACTGGCTCACCGACAGGGTGACTATTCTTCAGGCATTGGGTGTGCTTGACGAAAAGGGCAGCCCAACGGCAAGGCTCGATGTGGTAAAGGCAGGGAAGGTCGCAAGGCTTACGAAAGAGGAGTTCCAAACGCAAAGGGACAAGATGGTCAAGGTATGCGGCCAGTGCCACGGCGACTCCTATGCAAAGGCACAACTTTCTGCAGCCGACATGGTGATAAAGGACGTAGACAAGCTAATGGCCGAGGCCATAAGGGTGGTGCAGGACTTGTATGCCGACGGCATACTCAGAAAACCCCTTGGATGGACTTTTGCTCCTGACCTCCTTCAGTTCTACGAGGCAAGGAGCGCCATAGAGCAGGACCTCTATGTGATGTTCCTTGAGTATAGGATGAGGGCATTTCAGGGCGCATTTCACTCAAACCCCGACTATATGCACTGGTACGGCTGGGCGCCGATGAAGGAGACCCTTCAGAAGATAAAGGACGAGGCGCAGAAGCTGAGGGCCGAGCATACACAGGTAAGGAGATAATCTCTGTCTGATGGAAGGGAGGGACTTTAGTCCCTCCCTTTTTATTCCATAATTTCCTCTATCACCCCTCCGCCTATCACGATATCCCCGTCATAAAAAACCGCCGACTGCCCGGGCGCAGGCGCCCACTGGGGCTCGTCATAGACCACTTTTACTTTTCCGTTATCAAGGGCGTATACCGTGGCCGGCTCATCCTTCATCATGGAGCGCACCTTTACCCCTGCCCTGAAGTCCTTTTTTTGGGGGATAAGCCGGTTGAGGCTGCCGACTGGAAACTCCCTGCGGAATGCCATCTCCTTAGTCCCGGCATAAACAGCGTTTTTCTTAGGGTCTATCTTTACCACAAAAAGAGGATGGGGAGATGATATCCCAAGCCCCTTTCTCTGGCCTATGGTATAGAGGTGGATGCCGTGGTGCTTTCCTATTTCATTACCTTTCATATCAAGGATTGGGCCTTCCTTTCCGGGCGCAAGGCTTCCTATGAACGAAGCGTACCTGCCCTCTCCCACAAAGCATATCTCCTGGCTTTCAGGCCTCTCCGATGCGGGAAGCCCGAACTCCCTTGCCATTGCCCTCACCTGTTCTTTCCTGAAGTTTCCGAGCGGCAGGATAAGCCTGCTTAACTCCTCCTGCCTAAGGACATAAAGCGCATATGACTGGTCTTTCTTCGGGTCAATGCCTTTTATAAGGAGGGCGCCCACGGGGCCAGACCGCACCTGAGCGTAGTGGCCTGTGGAGATGAAATCCGCACCCCTTTTTTCAGCCTCTCTTAGGAGGAACGGGAATTTTATATGGCGGTTACAGAGTATGCAGGGGTTCGGGGTAATGCCTTTTGAATAAGCGCTTATAAACGGCTCCACTACCTGCTCCATGAATTCCGCCCTTACGTCAAGAGAGGAGTGTTTAATCCCTATCAGCCTTGCCGTCTCAGCCGCCTCCTCCACGGCCTGAGCCGAACAGCACATGTTGGGGTCTTTTCTCCCCCTTGCCTCCATGAGGATGAAGCTAAGGCCCTCGACCTCATAGCCGTCCCTCTTAAGCAGATAGGCTGCCGTGGAGGAGTCAACCCCCCCGCTCATGCCGATAACAACCTTCATGCTTTATAATAACAGGGTGATATGGCTTTTGGCATTTTAGATAACCCTTGAGCCATTTTTGAGAATTTAAACCGGGGGGGGTGGCTGTCGTAACCCATTGATTTTATTCAATCCAAAGTTTAATAAGTTTACATTTGGTTTACAAACCCGCACCTTTTTAAACCTCCTTTGAACTTAAAAGATACTACCGCCGTTCGTTTGTCGTCATTCCCGCCCTATGGGTCGGGACCCACGGGTCATAGACTTGTCGGGAATCCCTCTTTTTCTACCTCTGCGGTTAATATATTATGGGGTTAAGGAACTGGTCAACCCGAACTGGTTCAGCCAAACGAGGACAGGGAGGGGAATGTCCTTGTCATTACAGCAGAAAAGTCTTGACAGAAAGGAGGCGGCTGCTTAAGATAATGTAATACAACTGGAGTCCTTTCTACTTCTCTACGAGCCATAGGCAACGAAAGGACGGGACAATATCCATTTAAGATGGCGCAATACGACATTGCCAGCTTCTCGTCCGCCGTC
>JAUXOF010000036.1 GCA_030682405.1 Thermodesulfovibrionales bacterium | reverse complement strand
GTCGAGTGAGTTTACCTTGGGGTTGAGGATGACGGAGGTGTGGGTCTTTTCATCTAACATTCCGGTGAGGTATCTCACGAGCGTGGTCTTCCCTGAGCCTATCTCGCCTGTCAGCATCGCAAAGCCCCGGTGTTCGTTTATCCCGAACTGCAGGTGCGCAATGGCCTCCTCGTGTTTTTTGCTCATGTAAAGGAATCTTGGATCCGGCGTGACCCCGAAAGGGTCTTCGTTGAATCCGAAAAAACTGTTGTAAATCATGGTTTCCCCCATGTCGAGACGAACTCGTCATAGCTTATGTAAAAAGCATTCAGGAACGCCTCGTTGATGTCTTTGCCCTCGCCGAGGGCAAGCAGTAACCGTTTCATGCTGTAAAAACCGTATTTTTCTATCAGATAGGCAACGGCTGAATAACTTTCAGCATAAGCCTTCTCAGCCATGCCCTTGTTTAGGTTCATAAACGACTTCTCAAGCTCCCTGAGGGGGATGACCTGTCCTGTCTTCTCCCTGCCGTCGGAAAAATACTCCGCCAACCCTTCATTAACCCACAGGGGGCAGGACTTGGTCGTCTGGTGTATGAGGGCGTGGGTGTATTCGTGGAACACGACCCTTCTGAGAAGCCTCTCGTTGTTCTCAGCGCCGGCCACCGGGATTCGTATCTTTCCGTCATAAAGGCCCCCGGACCATTCCGGCACCCTCGTTATGTCGAAGAAGGCCTTTTTGGTATGAAGCACGACGGTTATCTGCTCTGACGGATAATGAGACATCTCACTGCCGATGCGGTTATAGGCGTCCTCAAGCATGCCGAGGACCTTTCTGCTCAGGCCGCCGTGCTCGTATCCGTCAAATAAAATCTTAAAGTGAAGGACGCTTTCCTCAAGATAGCTGCCCTGCGTGCTTATCTCCGTTTTGACCCGTTCGTAAAGAGATAGAAGTTCAGTGTCCTTTTTCATGGAAAGCGCCTTCTCTGCGCTTGAGAGGCTTTTTTGGAGGTCGCTTTTTCCGTAGTAGACGAATGCGAGGAATTTCCTTGCGATGAAGGAGTCCTCGTATCGTAGGGAGTCCTCGAAATGCCTCATGGCCGTATCCATGTCGCCTGTTTTATAATACGAAACGCCTGCAAGCGCAAGGAGCGGGACTTTGTCGTCGTACGGGAGCCTGCCGAAAAGCTCTATGGCCTTTGTGAAGTCTCCCCTGTTATAGCTCTCTATGACCTCTGCCTTTGGGCCATTGCGCGGCACGGCTGCCTCCGGCATTGCATTTTCCTCTGCGGAGATTTCTTCAACAGCCGCCGGAGCGGCGTCAATCTTCCCAATCCCCGCCTCTGAATGGGCGGCTTTAACTCCGGTATTGCTTTGGGCGGTCTGAGTTTCAGACGCCGGAGCGGGAATATCCTTATGCCGGAAGTAATTGTATGCAACAGCCATTAGGAGTATTGAAAGGGTTATATAGACGGCTGTCCTGAGAATAATCAATCCTCCTTTGTCTCTTCGGCTTTTACGGCTTCCTTAGGCGCTTCCCTGCCGATTGATGCATCCTTTACAAAATCAGGGCATCTGACGTCCCGTCCGCAAACCGAGAACATTTTCTGGCATGTCGCCCGCCATGCGCATATTGCGCATATGTCTTTCGTCTCAGTCATTTCCCCCTCCTGAAATACCGGATAAGAACTTTTTCAATATTATTCGTAATGCCGTCTTTTGCGTTTATTATAAAGATGTTATCCTCTATTTGGAAGAGTTCTTTTTCAAGCCTCAGGGCTGCGGGCGGGTGCGCATGCCTTTTTTTGAGTTCATCTTCGAACATGGGCACTATCTTATCCTTCATCCTGAGCTCCGTGTCCATGAAGAAAACCGCCACATCCGGCAAAAGGTCATAGACCCTGTCCATGAACGCGGCTATCTCATTGGCATATATCTGCTTCGGCGGCGATGACTTGACCTCCATGTAAAGTATCGAGCCGTCGAGCTTGGCAATGATGTCGTAATCCCCGCCGACCTTCGGCCTTTTAAACTTCACGCCCCACACCGCCTCCGTGGAAAACTCCCGATGGAATATCTCGGATAAAAACCACTCAAGCGTCTCGCCGAAACTCCTCAGGCGTCTTTTTTGAAGGCGGTATTTTGCTTCACCCGCAGGCTCTATAAGCCCGGTTTCAAGGAGGTAGTCAATATAGTCCGCCGTCACCTCTGATGTGGCATACCTTGTGATGTCGGCATTGCCGAATGACCCCTGATGTTTTATGACATCCCTCAGGAAGAGCCTGAAGGAGTATCTCTTCATAGTCTCGTAAAAGCCGTCAATGAATCTCTCCTCAGGCAGAAGCAGGTCTTCGGACGGCTCTTTTTTATAAACCCTGAACCCCCTTCTTTTAAGCAGGCTTTCAAGCGAAGGGGTAAGTTCGCTCAGCGCCTTCCTCAGACGCTTGATTTCCTCCTTAAGGGCGCTTGCGTCCTCTTTGTCAAAGGGCACCCATGACGGGTTCGGAGGTTGGCCCTTCATCAGTGCCATAGGAGGCTTATCAGGTTATATGTGCCCATGCGCCTTTCGGCTTGAATCGGACCATATTTACATAATAATAACAAAAGATTGGAGTATTATATCAAATGCGTCCGATGGGTAGCTTGAAAAAAAGGCTTTATTGTGATAAACTCCAACCCTTGTATAGTTGAAGTATAGCTGAAGGGGTCCGCGACCCTATAACACACGCCCGTGAAAACCTCCTTCTTGGTCTCTTTAATGAGTGGAAGGAGAAGGGCGGAGGCAAAACCAAAAGGAGGCAGCAATATGGTAGCGACGATGAAGGAACTGCTTGAGGCCGGAGTGCATTTCGGCCATCAGGTCAAAAGGTGGAACCCGAAGATGAAGTCCTATATCTTCGGCGAGAGAAACGGCATCTACATCATAGACCTTCAGAAGACGATGAAGGGGCTTGAGGATGCCTATAGTTTCGTAAGGAATACGGCCAGCCGCAATGTCCCCGTCCTTTTTGTCGGGACAAAGAAGCAGGCGCAGGACGCCATCCATAACGAGGCGAAAAGGGCGGGCGTCTTTTTCGTAAACCAGAGGTGGCTCGGGGGCATGCTCACCAATTTCTCGACTATAAAGAAGTCCATCGAGAGGCTCAAGAGCATAGAGAAGATGAAAGAGGATGGGACTTTTCAACTCCTTACGAAAAAAGAGGCTGCGGCCTATGAAAAGGAAAGGCAGAAGCTTGAGAAAAACCTCAGCGGGATAAAGGACATGCCCGGACTGCCTGCCGTAGTCTTTATAGTGGACCCCAAGAAAGAGAGTATAGCGGTTGCGGAGGCCAGGAAGCTTTCGATTCCGATAGTGGCCATCGTGGATACGAACTGCGACCCTGATGAGATAGACCATGTAATACCGGGTAATGACGATGCCATAAGGGCGGTCGCCCTGATATCGTCCAAGATGGCCCAAGCGGTTATAGAGGGAAGGGAATCTGCGCGTAAGGCCGCCGAGGCCGCGGCAGCCGAGGAGATGGATAGGGCGCGGCAAGCGGTTGCGAAGACCGATGAGGCTGCGGCTGAGGCCAAGGCTGCCTCCACAGGGGAGGCGGCACAGTGATAACCGCAGACATGGTAAAGGAACTTAGGGAAAAGACAGGGGCCGGCATGATGGACTGCAAAAAGGCCCTTTCTGAAAGCGGCGGGGATGCCGAGAAGGCCATTGGGGTTCTCAGGAAAAAAGGGCTTGCAACGGCCTTTAAGAAGTCAGGCCGTCAGGCCTCGGAGGGGCTTATAGGCTACTACATACATATGGACAAGATAGGGGTCATGGTCGAGGTCAACTGCGAGACCGATTTCGTGGCGAGGACCGACGACTTCAGGGCGCTTGCCAAGGACATTGCAATGCACATAGCGGCGGCAAACCCTGTCTATGTTTTAAGGGAGGACGTGCCTCAGGATGTGATGGACAAAGAGAAGGAGATATACAGGGCGCAGGTCCAAGGCAAGCCGGAGAATGTCATAGAAAAGATAGTTGAGGGGAAGCTCGAAAAATATTATTCCGATGCCTGCCTCCTTGAGCAGGTTTTCGTGAAAGACCCCGAACAGAAGCAGAAGATAAAGGACCTTATCACGGAAAAGGTGGCTAAGGTGGGAGAAAATATAATCGTAAGACGGTTCGTGAGGTTTCAGCTTGGCGAAGGGCAGAAGTAAGTACAAGAGAGTAATCCTCAAATTGAGCGGCGAGGCCCTCATGGGAGGGCAGGCCTTCGGCATTGAGCCTGCTACAGTGGATTACATCGCCTCCGAGATAAAGGAGACCTCCAGAGCAGGCGCGGAGCTTGCGGTAGTCATCGGGGGGGGCAACATATTCAGGGGCATGGAGGCCACTGCCATGGGGATGGAGAGGGTGTCGGCCGACAACATGGGGATGCTCGCCACCGTGATAAACGCCCTTGCCCTTCAGAATGCGCTTGAGAGGAAGGGGCTTGCCACAAGGGTGCAGTCCGCCATAGAGATGAAGGAGCTTGCAGAGCCTTACATAAGAAGGAAGGCGGTCAGGCATCTTGAGAAGGGCCGCATAGTCATATTCGCCGCAGGCACGGGCAACCCCTATTTCACCACAGACACGGCAGCCGCTCTGAGGGCCATGGAGATAGGCGCCGAAGTGATACTTAAGGCCACGCAGGTAGACGGCGTTTATTCCGACGACCCGCTTAAAAACCCCCGCGCAAGAAAGTTCAAAAGGATAAGCTATATGGATGTCCTTAAGAAAGGGCTGCATGTGATGGATTCCACGGCCATATCTTTATGTATGGACAACTCCCTGCCTATTGTGGTATTTAATTTGAAGGGAAAGGGCAACATAAAGAGCGCGGTTATGGGTGAAAATATCGGCACTTATATCGGGGCGGCCAAGGCTGAGGTCCGCAAGAGGGCATGATGGAAAAGGAAGTAAAGGCAAAGACGACCGAGAGGATGCAGGGTTCCGTGGATGCCCTGAAGTCGGAGTTCGGGGGAGTAAGGACGGGAAGGGCCTCTCTGGCGCTGCTTGACGGCATAATAGTCGAGTATTACGGAACGCCCACCCCGCTTCATCAGCTTGCCTCCATGAGCATCCCGGACAGCCGGCAGATACTAATACAGCCGTGGGAGCAGAAGATAGTGCCTGATATAGAGAGGGCCATTATGAAATCCGACCTGGACCTTACGCCTGCCAACGACGGAAAGATTATAAGGCTCAACATACCGCAGCTTACGGAGGAACGGAGAAAACATCTTGTCAAGGTCGTAAGGAAAAAGGCCGAGGAGGCCAAGGTTGCGGTAAGGAACATCCGGAGGGATTCTAACGAGGAGCTAAAAAAGCTTGAGAAGGAAAAGCACCTGAGCGAGGACGATGTGAAAAGGTCGCTGGAGGAGATACAGAAGCTGACGGACTCCTACATTAAAAAAATAGACGGAGTCCTTGAGCATAAAGAGAAAGAGATAATGGAGGTGTGATGTGAACGTCAACTATGTCCTGAAGGTCGAAGACGCAAAGCTGTCGGATGTCCAGAAGGCGCTCCAGCAGGCGGGCATAAAGGTAAGGAGCATACAGGAAGTCTATAAGGAAGGGCAAAAAGAAGAGGCTGTAAAGGAGGGCTGATGCCGGTAAAAAAGAGCCCAACTAAAAAGAAATCCGCAGCGTCTTCAAAAAAGGAGGCTTCAGGGAAGACCCCCAAGAAGTCCAAGCTCGTTGCTCAGTCCCGGAAGACTCTGAAGACGGCTTCAAGGCCGAAGGGGCGGGCAATAAAGCCCTCTGCCGTAAAGCCGGCGAAGGCGAAAAAGCCCGTTGCCAAGAAGCCCGCGCCTAAAAAGCCGGCAAGGAAGATGAAAGCTGTTTTGGCCGCAGAGTCCCCTGAGGTCGGAAACGAGATGCTGAGGAGGACGCTCATACAGAGGCGGGAACAGATAGTGGGCGAGGCCAAGGCTGAGATAAAAAAATACATCAAGGGCGAGAACAGGCAGCTTGTGGAGTCCGCCCTCGATGACGGGGATTGGTCCGTGATAGACCTTTCCGAAGATATAAACCTCATGAAGTTAGGCATCCACAGGAAAAACCTTCTTAAGATAGACGAGGCCCTGCGGAAGCTCCGCGAGGGCACATACGGCATCTGCGAGGACTGCGGGGAGGAGATAGTCCCCGAGAGGCTGAGGATACTTCCGTTTGCGATATTCTGCCGGGACTGTCAGGAGAAGATGGAACTCATAGAGGCGGTGGAAAAGGCGGGACGGTAGTCCGCACCCTCAGGGATAGTTGACCTTCTGAAGAAACAGGCCGGTTGCCGGTGCGGTAGGCCCTGCAAGCCTTCTGTCCCCTGAGGCCATGATGCGCGGCAGAGCGCCTGCCTCCATCTTCCCCCTGCCCACTTCAACGAGGGTTCCTGTCATATTCCTTACCATATGCCGCAGAAACGCATTCGCCGTAACATCTATTTTAATGAACTCCCCTTTGAATTTCCATGAGAGGAAACAGACCTCGTCCGTAAGGCTCGGATTGAAGTCCGTTACCTCCCTTAGCGCGCTCTTTGCCCCGCACCCGGAACCCCTCATGGCTGAGAAGTCCTGCCTGCCCTTAAAAAACACTGCGGCCTTGGCCATCTCCTCAATATTGAGCTTATAGGGGACTGCCCATACGAACCTCCTCAGGAACACTGGAAGCGAGGCGGCGTTTCCCCTTAGGATGAGATAAACGTACCTTTTGCTCGCGGCGCTGTAGCGCGGGTGAAATGAATCCTCTGCCTCGGATGTCTCTATGACCCTGATATCAGAGGGGAGCATCGCATTAAGAGCCTTTTTTATGACAGCCGTATCGAGGCCGGATTCCGTCTTAAAGGCTGCCACCTGCCCAAGCGCATGGACGCCGGCATCCGTCCTGCCTGCGGCGCTCAGCCGGGGCCTTGCGCCTGTAAGCTTGTAAATCCGCTCCTCTACGGTCTCCTGTATGGTGGGGGAACGGCCCCCTCTCCCTTGGGCCTGCCAGCCGGAGTAGCCGGTGCCGTCGTACTCAAGGGTGAGTTTTATGTTTCTCATGCGTCTTTATTCTCCCCACTCCACATGACGGTCTTGTTTCTGCCTCCTGATTTGGCCTGATAAAGGGCCTTGTCCGCGCGCTCTATAAACTCCTCTTTTATTTTCGTATCCGCAGGGACAGATGAGACGCCTATGCTTACAGTCACCCGTATCCTTTTGTCTTCGGCCTTGAATTCAGAGTCCCTCACAGTGCACCTGAGCCTCTCTGCCGTCTGGAATGCGCCTTTTTTGTCCGTGCCTATTAAGAGGGCGGCGAACTCCTCGCCGCCGTATCTTGCAGGCATGTCCACCTCTCTTACGGTCTTCCTGATTATATCCGCCACCGCACGGAGCACGGCATCGCCTGCGGGATGGCCGTATGTGTCGTTGACCTTTTTAAAAAAGTCGATGTCTATGAGCAGGAGCGAAAGGGGCTGCCCGAACCTCCCGAGCCTTATGAACTCTGCGGCCAGCCTCTCCTGAAACTGCCTGTGGTTGAACAGCCCGGTGAGGCCGTCGGTGGTTGCCATCCTCTCTATATTTGCGTGGAGCATCGCATTTTTAAGGGAGGTTGATGCCTGATTCCCGAAGACATCGAGCGCCTCTATCTGATAAGGGCTGAGGGATTTCGTTTCCCCGAATACGATTGCCATGATGCCTATCGTCCCGGTCTCGTAAAGCAGCGGGAGCATGAAGGCAGAGGATATTTTCCCTGCGCCGAAAGGCAGGGGGGGGACGGAATAGCCGCTTAAGTCAGGGATATAAACATGCTCCTTGCCTTTTACCGCCATCTCAAGCAGGGTGTTTCTGATGCTGAATTTCCTCTTTTTAGGGTTGGAGAGGCCGAACTCCTTTATAAGCTCATACAGGCCTTCGTCTTTTAAAAACAGGGCTATGCCCATGTCCTTCCCTTCGGGCGGCACTATCCTGCGGACGCCCTCTATTATCTCATCCGTGACGGTTTCAAGGTTAAGCGATGTGACGAGCCTTGCGCTTTCCTCGTGGAGCACCTTGAGGCTCAGGTGGGACCTCTCCATCTCGGCGTATAGGCGTTGTTTCTTGAGTATCCCTGCAATATGCCGCGAGAACATCTGAATGCCTGCAATCTCGAAGTCTCCAAAGACCTCCGGCCGTTCGCTGTCTGCCGCAAGCACGCCGAGCGCAAAGTCTCCGTCCATGACCGGCACAGAGGCCATGGAGACGACCCTGCCTTTTCTCGCATAGCCGGGGTTGTAGTGCTTCATCTCGCTGTTGGCAAGGACTATGGTCTCTTTCCTGTCAAAAGATATATGTATCAGGCCCTTATCCGAAAGTGTTATGCCATCCCTGCCGTTCTCTTCGGTCGAGCACCTGAGTCTGAGCATCCCCCCGCTCAGGGTGAACAGGTGTACGGCATCTGGCTTTATCGTATGCCTTACGGTCTTAAGCACGTCTCCTATTTCCTTTTCAGCCTCAATGCTCAGGGCCATGCCCCTTGAGATGACGTTTTCTCCGCTCAGGGATTCCATTACGGTGTCCTTCAGCTCCCTAAGAGATGTTGAAAGCCGCTCCTTTTCCTTCCGCAGCCTTTCCAAAAACAGGTGCGAGGCAGCCCCTGACAGGGCGACGACCCCGATGAGGGAAAGCTCCTCGTAAAGCCGCCCTTCGGAATAAAGGAGATGCCTTATTTCAAAGAACGGAACAAAGAGCACCGCCGCCACAAGGACATCCAGAGCGAAAAAAGCCGAGACAAAGACTATATAGGGGATAAACAGCATGTGAAGCCACCTGTACCCCGTAAATCCCGCAAGTCCCGCTATGGCAAGCCCCCCAAGGAAAATGGCGGCTATTGTGTAGAGGCGGTCTTTTTTTACCCGCGCCATCACCGCATAGAAGACGAGGGCCAAGGCATTGGCCGGAAACCACAGCAAGGGCATTTTCGAGGGGATGCCGACCGAAAGGGTGAT
The DNA here is from genome assembly GCA_030682405.1 of Thermodesulfovibrionales bacterium. Classification (GTDB taxonomy): domain Bacteria; phylum Nitrospirota; class Thermodesulfovibrionia; order Thermodesulfovibrionales; family JdFR-86; genus JAUXOF01. The sequence goes on along the minus strand of JAUXOF010000036.1, from coordinate 18,702 downwards.
AAAAAGCAAAAAGGGAACGAGGATTTTAGCTGCTTGCACATAAAATAATAGAACCGGAAGGGTGTTTATGTCAATTTTTTAAAGGGGCCGTGCCTCCCTCAGCCCTGCCTGTGGCAGCGGTTGCATTCCATGGAGGAAAACGCCTTTATGCCGTCGTGGCATGTCCCGCAGGACTTCCCCGCATACATATCGTCCATCTTCATGTTTTTTAAGCCCTTCTTTAGGGGGAAGACCTTTGTGTGGCATACGAGGCACTGAAAGGTCTTTGTATGGGATTCGTGCCTGAAGGTCACCCTGCCCATGCCGCCGCCTTCATATGCAAGCATGCGCAGGGAATGGCAGCTGCCGCATTTCTCTGTGCCCATCACTATAGGCTCGTGCCCGCTTGCGTCATGGCACTGGTTGCAGTGGACTTCAAAGGATGCATGCCCGGCGTGAGAGAAGACGCCGCTTTCGGCTGCATTGAAAAACGCCCCGGGGCTGTGGCATCCAAAGCACGGAAGCGAGCTTATCCCCGCGTACCGTGACATTACCGGCGTTTCCTCTTCGGCCTTTTCCTCGTGGGCCGGTTGCTTTGGCAGGCACCCGGCAAGCGTCAGGATAAGGACGAGCGCAAACGGAAGCGCCGCCTTATTCATCTTTTGGCGCTTCAGGAAAGAGGAACTCGTACTCAAGCTTATGCTCGTGCTTTAGTTCTTCCACGGATATCTTTCCGGTTATCCATGTCCAGCTCATGGGGAATTTTCCGGCCTTGAGGTGCTCGTTGTAGAAGTGCCAGAAGAATATGAACACTATAGCCAGAAGGGCCTCGTCGCTGTGCAGGATTCTCATGAGCGGCCATATCCACTCAAGGGTGAACCTGGGGAAGAACGCCGAGGAGAAGACAGGGAACGCAAGTATGAAGCCCGATATCCCGATGATGCCCATGCCCCAGAAGACGGCCCAGTAGTCGAACTTGTGCAGGTAGTTGAACTTTCCGAATTTGGGCTTTGTCTGTGAGATGCCTACGAAGTAAAGCAAGTTGTGGGCCACGTCTATCACGTCCTTCGGCAGGGGGATTATGGTTGTCACGGCGCGCATCTTCAGCCTGCCTGTTGCAAACATGTAGACGAGGTAAATCACATGCCAGAGGAAGTCAAGGAGCATGGTCACGCCGGAGACCCTGTGTATTATGCCTGCGGTCTCAGGGCCCCCCCATATCTTCACCCACAAGCTTGATTGCGCCACCTCAGGGTACTTCAGCGCCCATCCGGTGAATGACAGCAGCAGGAACGTCGTAAACAGTATCACATGCTGTATCCTGAATATTATATTGAACCTTTCTATCTCTTTAGGCTCTCTATGGAGTTCTTTATTCATCATGTCCCTCCTTTTTCCCTGAGAGCTTGTCCCTCATCTCGGAGTAAATCTCCAGCGCCACATGGGATGTTATGAAGGCAAACGTGCCTAAAAGAAGGAGTATCAGCACCTTTTCCCCGTAATACGGTATGGGGTTTTCCTTGCCGATGTGCTTATGGGCGGGCGCTGCGGCGAAATTCTCTGTTGCGCCCTTATGGCACTTCCCGCAGGTCTTGACCTTCCCCGGCATGATTACCGGCGAGCCCGGGGCGTCCCATTTCGTTATGCCGTGGCTTCCATGGCAGTCGTTACAGATGGGAACCTTTTTGTGCCCAAGGAGGTATTTTTTCCCGTGGAAGCTCTCCTTGTATTTTTCTATGACATGCCCTCCGAGGCCGTATTTTTCAATAATCCCCTTTTCCTCGTGGCACCTGCCGCATGTATGAAGGACGTTTGCATGGTTTACGGGCGAGCCTTTGTCTTTGCCCGGCAATATGTAGTGCGGGCTGCCGTGGCAGTCAAGGCAGAGCGGGCCGTCGGCCTGCTTTTTTTTGAATATGTTCTCGCCGTGAACGCTTTCCCTCGTCGCCGAGTAAATATCAGTGTGGCATCTGGAGCATGCGCCCAAGGCAACCGGGTCCGCTTTGCTCTTAAGCGACGTGTAAGGCAGCAGCCCGGATACATCGGCCGGGATTTCCTCGGCTGGCTGAGTGTGAGGCGAGGCCTTATAGGTCAGATGGCAGTCAGTGCAGTCCATTGCGCCGTGGACAGAGCCCCCGAACCTCTCCGCATCGATATGGACATCAACTACAACGCCTTTTCTGCCTTCCATCCTGCCCTTCATTGCGCTGTGGCATACGAGGCACTGCGACGCCCATGAAGAGGCCGGAATGGAGAGAAATAGCAGAAAGGTGACCATGAAAAAAACCCTTGCCCTTTGCACCTTACCTCCTTAAACAGGAATAGTTTTGTTCTGATTCCGGGGTTTTTTAAACCCTCTTTTAATGAGAGCAACCAATAAATATTGTATACAGAAAATAAGGATAATGCAAGGATGGGTGAAATAATGAAGATATTAAGATATGGGTGCGCCTGATGCGGCAATTTTCAACAAAAGGTGTTTTTCCCGGGCAATGGGATGATATAATCTAATCTATAAAATACGATAGTCCTACGGAGGGTATTATGAAGGTCATTGCAGACAACCTTAACACAAGGAACAGGGCTTACATGGATGCCCTCAGGGGCAGGGACAAAAATGCCCTTTCAGCGCTTGCCGGGAGGCTCGGGCATGCGGATATGATAAACATCCAGTGCTCTTTGGACGGCTCAGGGGACGATGACATCCTTCCGTGGGCAGTGGAGGTCGTGCAGGAGGCTGCACCCGGATGCGGGATATCCATAGATTCAAGGAACGTCATAGCCGTCAGAGGAGCGCTTGAGGTTGTCAAAAATCCAGCGCTCGTCAATTATATCTCCATGGCCGAGCCTGAGGACCCGGATGAGCTTCTTGAACTTGTGGCGGCCTCCGGAGCCTCTCTTGTCATCAGGGCGGCGAGGGCAACGCCGCCTTCGAGCCTTGAGGCCAAGCTTCAGATAATCGAGGAGCTTCTTGAGTGGGCCAATGCGGCGGACATCCCGAATGAAAGGCTGTTTGCCGACCCGTCGGTTGTGCATCTTGGAAGCGGGGCCGGGCAGAGGCATCTTGCCAACTCAACAGAGTGCATAATGGTTCTCAGGGAGATGGTAGAGCCTCCGGTAAGAACTATCGCATGGATATCTAACGTATCCACCGGCCTTCCGCATGCCCTCGGGAAGAGGGTTGAGGCTGCATTTTTTCTGTACGCTGCCGGCGCAGGGCTTGATGCGGCAATGGTAGATGTCCTTGATGAAGATATAAAGCAGGCGGTATACCTTGTGAAATCCTTCAGGGATGAAATAATATTTACACCGGCGGATTTGGCCTGAAGAAAGGAGGGGCTATGATTACAGGCAAAGAGGAGCTTCTACAGGTTATGATAGAGGCGTATCTGATGGAAAAGGGAACGAATTGGTTTTACTCCGAGGTCTCCCGCAAGGCCGTAGATGCCGAAGCAAAGAGGGGTTTTGGCGTCCTTGCAGGGTGGGAACGCGAGCATATGCAGTATATGCAGTATCTTTACCAGTCCATAATGGAGCAGAGGGAGATGATTACATTCGAGGAGTTTAAGAAAAAGGCGGTTGCCGATACCGTAGAGGGCGGCATTCCGCTTAGGGACTTGGAAGGGAAGATGGAGGAATATTCGTTTCTTGACGACCTCGGGGCCTTTACGGTTGCGCTTGAGATTGAGGCAAAGGCGCACAACCTCTACAAAAAACTCTCCGAGACTGCAGGCGACACCAATGTTCAGGCCTTCATGAAAGAGATGATGAAGTGGGAGGAAAAGCACATAGAGTACCTGAAGGCGCTGAGATACAGGATTTCCGAGACATCGTAGCGGGTTCAAATCCAAAAGAAAGCGAGGCGCTGAGAACTGCTTAGACTGCGCGACGGCATAGTGGAGCTTATCAGGAAGGTGGCCACCTCTTTGCCTGCGGATGTAGAGGATGCGCTTAAGTCCGCTTACACCCGGGAGGCGGAGGGTTCGAGGGCAAAAGACGCCCTCTCCGTCGTCCTTGAGAGCGCAAGGCTTTCTCGGCATTCCTTAAGGCCCTTGTGCCAGGACACGGGCATGCCGTTTTTTTCCGTAAAACTGCCGGCTGGCCTGAGCTCAAAGGACATAAAAGAGACAATTTTTGAGGCAACGAGGCTTGCCACAAAAAAGGTTCCCCTGAGGCCGAATGCCGTTGACCCCATAAGCGACAAAAACACCGGTGATAATGTGGGGGAGGGGTTTCCGGCTGTTTATTTCGAGGAATCCCCGGATGCAACCCTCACCATAGACCTGATGCTGAAGGGCTCAGGGTGCGAGAATCAGGGACAGACATACAAGCTGCCGGATGAGGGGCTCGGTGCAGAGAGGGACCTTGACGGCGTAAGGAAGTGCGTTTTAGATGCGGTACATAGGGCGCAGGGCAGGGGATGTCCGCCCTATACCATAGGCGTGGGGATAGGGGGCTCAAAGGAACAGGTGGCAAGGCTCGCAAAAGAACAGCTCTTTAGAAGGCTTTCCGATAAAAGCGCACACGACTCCGTAGCGCAGCTTGAAGATAGGCTACTTAACGAGATAAACCGGCTCGGCATAGGCCCCCTCGGACTCGGGGGCTTCTCTACTGCCCTGGGCGTCAAGATAGGGGTCAACCACCGCCATCCGGCATCGTATTTTGTGGATATCTCTTTTGCCTGCTGGGCCATGAGGAGGGGCCGTCTCCTGTGGTAGCAAGGGACGGCAGGTCGGGCATCAGGGGTACCCGTCCCTGAAAACCGGCAGAGGCCTTATAGTCCTTCTAAAGGCGGCAGTCAGCTCCGCACTGCTTTATATCGTCCTGTCCAAGGCCGGCGTGGACAAGGTGTATGTTCTCCTTAAAGGCATAAACCCCTTTGTCTTCCTTGCGGCTGTCCTCATGTACATCACATCGGTTTATGTCTCTACTCTGAGGTGGAGGCTTCTTTTGCTTGAGGGCTTCAGGCCCGGAAAGCTTTTCCCTCTTTGTCTTATCGGCTCGTTCTTCAGCACCTTCCTTCCCGGCTTGGTGGGCGGCGATGCTGTGAAGGCATACTACCTTTATAAGGAGACCGGAAAGATGGGTCAGACCATAGCCTCGGTGTTCATGGACAGGTATATTGGGTATGTCGCCCTCCTGACCATAGGGCTTTTGGCCTTCCCGTTCGGCTTTCCCTATTTCAAGGGTTCGTGGCTTGAGTGGACGGTTCCGCTTATAGCTCTCGTTTTTCTCTTGGGAAGCGTCGTCGTATTCGGCCTGAGGCTCGGCAGCAGGTTCAGGCCTGTAAAAGAAATTTACGACTATTTCAAGGTTTATAAGGGGAAAAAGAGGCTCATCTACAAGGCATTCGGCTTTTCCCTTATAGTGCAGTTGATTATCATGGGTTCCGTCTATGTCCTTGCGCTGGGGCTTGGGCTCGGCATATCACCCCTTGTGTTCCTGATGTTTTGTCCCATAATAACGAGCGTCTCCATGCTGCCCGTGTCTATATCCGGCATAGGGCTTAGGGAGGCCTCTTTTGTGCTTCTTTTGGGGTTTGTGGGGATAGCCCCGGATACGGCCACAGCGCTTTCGTTTGCATGGTTTCTCTCGATAGCCGCAGGGGGACTTCCCGGGCTTGTGCTTTATGTCAGGTACAAGGGCGGCAGGATACAGGGATGAAGGTGGATTCTCATGCGGCAAAGGTATATTATTACATAGAGGAGAAGATATGAACGCCTCGAAAATGGCGCTGCCTGTTGGCGAAGAATATGTCCGCTCGCTTCGTGCCGGAGATACGGTTCTGATAAGCGGACAGATGGCAACCGGCAGGGACAGGCTGCATAAGTTTCTCTACCATGAAAGCCCTGCGAAAGAGACCATCCCGTTTAAGCTCGATGGCTCTGTACTTTACCACTCCGGCCCTGTCATAAGGCAGGTGGACGGGGGGCTTGAGGTACTGGCCGCAGGACCGACGACCTCAGGCAGGGTTGAGATTTATGAGCCGTGGGTCATAGAGCATTACGGCATACGCGGGGTAATGGGCAAGGGAGGGATGGGCAGGAAGACCCTTGAGGCCATGATGAAGTTCGGCTGCGTCTACCTCAACACAATCGGCGGCGCCGCATCCTACCTTGCAGACAGGGTCAGGGCAGTAAGCGGCGGCTGGATGGCGGAGGAGTTCGGAATGGCCGAGGCCATGTGGATTTTTGAGGTTGAGGATTTCCCCGCAATAGTGACGATGGACACCCGCGGCAGGAGCCTGCATGAGGAGATAGAAAAGCTCTCGCTTGAGAACCTGCTTAAGCTTTTGGGATAGGACATATGGGCAAACTCATATTCATAGCAGGCGGCACCGGGTTCATGGGAAGGCGTCTTATAGAGGCCCTGAGGGGTGAAGGCTATAAGGTCAGGTGCCTTGTGAGAACCCGTGAAAAGGCGGGCGTATGCACTGCTTTAGACCTCGATTTTGCCGTCGGAGACATCACGGACAGGGAGAGCCTGAGGGGCGCGCTTGAGGGCGCCGGAATGGTCGTGCACCTTGTCGGCATTATTGCGGAGAAGGGGAAACAGACCTTCAAGGAGGTTCATGTCAGGGGGACTCTAAACCTTCTTGATGAGGCAAGGGCCGCTGGAGTGGGACATTTTTTCTATCAGAGCGCGCTCGGGGCAGACCCCGGTTCATGGGCTGCATATCTCAGGACAAAGGCCGAGGCAGAGGAACTGGTCAGGGCGTCGGGACTTCCCTATACCATATTCAGGCCTTCTCTGGTTGTAGGCGGAGATGACGGCTTCATAACCAAGATAAAGGACATGGTAGGCTCGATAAGCCCGGTTATCCCTCTGCCGGGCGAGGGGAGGGCGAGGTTCCAGCCCATGTACGTCGGCGACTGGGTTGGATGCCTGCTTAAAATCATCGACAACCCGGAGGCGATAGGGAAGACCTATGAAATAGGAGGGCCGGAACATCTGACGTATGAGGAGATAGTGCGGCTGGTTGCCCTATCTATGGGGAGCCTTAAGCCGATTTTCCATGTCCCCCCGGCGCTTGTCAGGTTTTCGGCTCCGCTTATGGGGATTGCGACATCCGAGCAGATACGGCTCCTTGATGCCGATAACATATGCGACCCCGTGGGCGTTAAGAAAAACTTCGGGTTTGAGCCCCTTACCTTCAAAGAGGCGTTGAGGTTATTTATTAAGAATAGGGCCGTGCCTGCTACTTGATTACAAGCACCGGGCAGGTGGCGTAGTCTACTATCTTTGAGGAAACGCTCCCCAGCAGGAACTTCTTTGCGCCGTGCCTTCCGTGGGAGCCGGTCACTATGAGGTCCACCTTCATTTTCTGTGCGGTCTCAAGTATCTTTTCCGCAGGCGGTCCCTGTCTTATTATTGTTTTAGACTCAAAGGGCTTTCCGGAAAGGGATATCCGTATCCTTTCCATAGCCGCCTTGGACTCTTCGGTGAGGATATTCATTATCCTTTGCCTGTCGATATCGGAAAGCTCAGTAAGATAAAGCTCCGGTACAACGGACAGGATGGTTAGTGACGAGTCGAATTTTGCCGCTATCTCCACCGCTTTCTTTAACGCCTTGTCAGCGAGCTTTGAGCCGTCATGCGCAACGAGTATTTTAGTCATAAGGCCTCCTGTTTTGCTGATTGATAGTATAGCAGGAAATAAGATTAAGATGGGATTTATATTAACCCATGTCCCCCATCATGACCTCTAAAACCGCCACCGCCGCAATCGCCGCCGTCTCCGCGCGGAGTATGCGCTCCCCCATAAAGACCGGTCTCAGGCCGGCGGCCTTTGCGTCTTCCACCTCACCGGCTGTAAACCCGCCCTCAGGGCCTATGGCAGCTATAACCTCGTCCTCAGGGCTGGCCGTCTCTACGAGTCCGGCCACGGCCTCTTTCAGGCGCATGCCACCCTCTTCCCAGAATATAAGGCCCTTGAGCCTGCCCGAGGATGATGATAGGAATTCCTCAAGCCCCATCGGCGGCCTGACAAGGGGAACGATGCCCCTGCCCGACTGCCGGGATGCCTCCTTTGCTATTTTCCGCCATCTTCCGAGCTTCCGCGTCTCGGTTATCTGTGTCCTCTTTAAAATTAGGGGGACTATCTCTTTCACCCCCAGTTCTGTGGCCTTCTGGATTACGAGGTCCATTTTCTGTCCCTTTAAGATGCCCTGAAGAAGACTGAGCCTCAGAGGGGATTCGGTCTCTGCGGGCAGGCGTTCCTTGATGACGGCTGAAAGCGCCCTGCCGGAGGTCTCGGTAATCTCCGCGCCCCAGAAGTTGCCATCCGGGTCTATGAAGGTCAGGGCATCCCCTTTGCCGCATCTGAGGACGGCGAGGATGTATTTTGCCTCTGTGCCTGTTATCCTTATTGGTTTGTCGCCGGGGGGTGAGGAAAGGAAGACACGGGGCATTTCTCAGGACCCTGAGGCGTTTTTCTGCCTCAGCGCCTCGTCGTATTTCCTGACGGATTCAAAGACCGTATGGGAGGTGTTGAGGCTGACCCCGCCGTCCTGCACGAACTTCGGCAGGGACTCCACAAAATGGAACGAACCTTCGTTCCATCCGAGGACATCCATCAGCACCGCCTCGACAACATGCTCCACCACCGCCTTCATTAACTCTATCGGCACGGCCTTGCTCTCCGTAAGCTCTCTCATGAAGGAATTCCCCTTGTCCCTGCTGCCGGTTACGATTTCCCTGAGTTTGTCTCCCGGGATGTTTGCCTCGGCTGTAATGTAGTCGCCGAACCTTTCGCCGTTCTCGGTGGAAGAGGCAAGCAGGATGCTGCCGTCTTTAAAGCAGATGCACCTGCCGCTTTCGTCCCTTTTGAGGAAGAGCACACCGGATTTCCTGTTCATCTCTATCCACTGCATAAGGTCCGTAATGGGAAGAGAGGAGAGCTGTCCTTTAATGCCTTTCATTGCGTACCGGCCCCGGTAAAGATGTCTTTTAGTTTTTTCTTCAGTCCCTTGGAATCGGTATCCCCTTGCATGCCGGCCGTTTTTGCAAGCTCCTCAAGCAGTTCCCTCTGTCTCTGGTTGAGGTGTTTGGGGACGGCTATGTTGACGATTACGATTTGGTCTCCCTTATGCCGGCTTCCGGGCCTCGGCATCCCCATCCCCTTTAAGCGGAAGCCTTCGCCCGGTTGCGTTCCAGGCGGTATCCTGAGCTTGTGCGAGCCGTCTATGGTGCGCACTTCTATTTCTGCTCCGAGCGCGGCCTGAGGGAACGACAAAGGCGCCTTGCAGTATAAGTTCATGCCCTCCCTCTTAAAGAAAGGATGCTCCTCTACGCCGGTGACTATATAGAGGTCTCCGGCAGGGCCTCCGCGCACTCCGGATTCTCCCTCTCCTGCTATCTTGAGCCTTGTGTCCGTGTCAACGCCGGCTGGCACCTTGACGGTTATATCCCTGTAGTTTTTGACCTTGCCCAGTCCGCCGCAGGCCTCGCACGGGTCTGTGATTATGCTGCCTTGGCCGTGGCATCTGCTACAGGTCCTTGATACGCTGAAGAACCCCTGCTGAAACCTCACATGGCCTGCGCCCTTGCATGCCGGGCATACGGACGGCCCTTTATCTTTGGAGCCGCTCCCGCCGCATTTTACGCAGCCTTGCCAGCGAGGGATGTTTATGGACTTCTCGGTGCCGCTTGCGGCCTCCTCAAGGGTTATATTGAGGTCAAACCTCAGGTCGCTTCCCCTTGCGCGTCCGGATGCCCTGCCTGAGAATGCGTCTCCGAAGAAGTCGCCGAATATGTTTTCGAATATGTCGCCGAAGCCGCCGGTAAAGCCTTCAAAGGACGGAGCCCCGGCAGCGCCGAACCTGTCGTAGTTCATCCTCTTTTGCGGGTCGCACAGGCACGTGTATGCCTCGTTTATTTCTTTGAACCGCTCCTCCGCCTCCTTGTCGTCCGGGTTTCTGTCGGGATGGCATTTGAGCGCAAGCCTCCGGTATGCCTTCTTTAAATCATCCTGCGTGGCATTGCTGTCCGTGCCGAGTATCCGGTAGTAGTCTTTCATATGGGGTTTATAGTCGGCCTAAGTTTTCTTTGATTTGTCCACTTCTTCGAACTCCGCCTCGACCACCTTTTCGTCCTTGGCCCCGGGCTCCTGCCCGGGTGCGCCCTGTGCGCCTCCCGGCTTGTATATGTGCTCGGCTATTTTGTGGGATGCGGCGGTCAGCTTCTCTACGGCTGATTTTATCTCAGAGGGGTTGGGGCTTGTGTCCTTAATCTTTTTGCACTCCTCAAGCGCGGTTTCTATGGCCTTCTTTTCATCCTCCGTGATTTTGTTTCCGTACTCCTTGAGGGATTTCTCCACCGCATAAATGAGGGTGTCCGCCTCGTTTCTTGCCTCTGCAAGCTCTTTTTTCTTCCTGTCTTCCTCGCCGTGCTGCTCGGCGTCGCGCATCATCTTTCTGACCTCGTCCTCTGTGAGGCCGCTCGATGAGGTTATCCTTATAGACTGTTCCTTGCCTGTTCCGAGGTCCTTTGCAGAGACATGGAGTATGCCGTTTGCATCTATATCGAATGAGACCTCTATCTGTGGCACGCCCCGCGGCGCAGGCGGAATCCCAACGAGTTCGAAAAGCCCCAGCAGTTTGTTGTCCACGGCCATTTCCCTTTCGCCCTGAAAAGTCTTTATGGTGACAGCGGGCTGGTTGTCCGTTGCCGTGGAGAAGACCTGGCCTTTCCGCGTAGGTATAGTGGTGTTTTTCTCTATGATTTTTGTGAATATGCCGCCCAGTGTCTCTATGCCGAGTGAAAGCGGCGTGACGTCAAGCAGGAGCACCTCCTTGACCTCTCCCTTAAGAACGGCAGCCTGTATGGCAGCCCCTACGGCAACGACCTCATCGGGGTTGACCGTTCTGTTGGGCTCTTTGCCGAAGAAGTTCTGCACGGTCTGCTGGACCTTGGGGGTCCTCGTCTGTCCGCCCACAAGAAGTATCTCGTCTATGCTGCTTGCCGAGAGGTTTGCATCGCTTAAGGCGGTTTTGCACGGGCCGGTGGTTTTCTCAACCAGTTCATTTGTCAGTTGCTCAAACTGCGCCCTCGTAAGCTTCATAAGGAGGTGCTTGGGGCCTGCGGCATCGGCTGTGACGAAGGGGAGGTTTATCTCCGTCTCCGCGGTTGTTGAAAGCTCTACCTTTGCCCTTTCTGCGGCCTCCTTGAGCCTCTGGAGTGCCATCTTGTCCGCCCTGAGGTCTATGCCCTGGTCCTTTTTGAAGTTCTCGACCATCCAGTCCATTATTTTCACGTCTATGTCGTCGCCGCCGAGGTATGTGTCTCCGTTTGTGGAGAGGACTTCTATAACGCCTTCGCCTATCTCCAGTATGGAGATGTCGAAGGTGCCGCCTCCGAGGTCGTAGACCGCAATCTTCTCTTCCTTTTTCTTGTCCATGCCGTAGGCCATTGCCGCGGCCGTCGGCTCGTTTATGATTCTGAGGACATTAAGCCCTGCTATTCTGCCCGCGTCCTTTGTCGCCTGCCTCTGGCTGTCATCGAAATAAGCAGGCACTGTGATGACGGCATCCGTCACCGTCTCGCCGAGGTAGTCCTCGGCGGCCTGTTTGAGCTTCTGAAGTATCATTGCGGATATCTCCGGAGGGGAGTACTTCTTCCCCCGTATCTCCACATTAGCATCGCCGTTGGGGGCCTCCACCAACTTGTAGGGAAGCCTCTTTTTGGCGTGCTCGACCTCAGGGGAATTGAACCTCCTGCCCATGAGCCTCTTGATGGAGAAGACCGTGTTTTCGGGGTTCGTTATCGCCTGTCTTTTGGCTATCTGGCCCACAAGCCGTTCTCCCTTTTCCGTAAAGGCTACAACCGAAGGCGTTGTCCTGTTGCCCTCCTGGTTGGGTATTACAACGGGCTCGCCTCCCTGCACAACGGCCACAACGGAGTTCGTAGTGCCGAGGTCTATTCCAATAGCTTTAGCCATAATTATCCTTCCTCCTCTATTATATCAGTTGTGTTTTCAGTATCTTCTGCTCCGGTTTCATTTCCTGAGTCTTCGTCCTTAACGGGTTTTTTTGATACCGCCACAAGGGCTGCCCTTAAGACCTTGTCCCAGTAAGTGTATCCCCTTCTGAACTCCTCTATAACCGTGTTCTCCTCGGCCTCGTCGCTTTGGACCTGAGACATGGCGTGGTGGAATTCAGGGTCAAAGGGCCGGCCCGAGCTCTCTATGGGCTTGAGGCCGAACCTCTCAAGGGTTCTTAAAAGCTCCCTCATGGTTATCTCCACGCCTTCTTTGATGCCCTCTGAGTTTCCAGAGTGCTTGAGGGCTATCTCAAGGTTGTCTATGGACGGCAGGAGATTGTAAACTATGGATTCGTTTGCATATCTTATAAGCTCTTCTTTGTCCTTGAGCATCCGCTTTTTGTAGTTTTCAAACTCGGCATAGAGCCTGAGATACTTGTCTTTGGTCTCGCCGAGTTCCTCTTCAATGGATTTCCCCTCAGGGGCATTTTCCTCTGCGACCTCCTCTTCCCCCTCTATCTCCACCGTCTCCGGAGTCTCCTCTCCGGCCTCTCTGTCCGTCCTGTCTTCTTCCAACTTCACCGACCTCCTGTGATTGCCGACGATAGAGACTCGGCAGCGGCTTTAATCATCAGCATGGCCTCGGAATAATTCATCCTTGTGGGGCCGATTATGCCGAGGCTGCCTAAAGACCTGTCACCCTGCCTGTAAGGGGCGACAACAACGCTCAGCCCCTGCATTTCCGTTATGGGGTTTTCAGAGCCTATCACAACCCTTATGCCGTCAGGGGAAGACAATTCCTCAAGCAGTTTCAGGATGAGATGTTTGTCTTCGATGGCCTTTGCCATCTCCATTGCCCTGTCCGAAAAATCGGGCAGCCCGAGAAATTCCGGGAGCCCTGAGATGAAAACATCATCCTGTTTAAACTCCAGCGCCTCCTTGCATACAGCCATAGCTTTGGATATAAGGATATCATACAACATCTTCTCTTTGGACATCTGCTGTATCATCCTTGAGCGTATCTCATTGATTGAGCAGCCTGAGAATTCGGAATTCAGGTAATCGGAGATTCTGCCGAAGTCTTTTTGCGAGAACCCGAAATCCGTATCTATTATCTTGGTTTTTATGATTCCTTCGTTTGTAACTATCACGGCGACGGCCTGCCCGCCCCTGTATTTGTAGAGCTGAATCCTGTTTAAGGTGCTCGTGTCCGGGCTGACAGGAGAGGCAAAGGCAATGTAATGCGAAAGCGTCGAAAGCCGTGCGGTAAATGCGCTTAAAAGGACATTCAGGTCCGTCCTTGCCCCCTCTATTCTTTCCATGAAGATATTTGAAAATTCCCGGCCCGGGCACCTGTTCTCCTTGCACATGCAGTCCACATAGGCCCTATAGCCCTTGTCCGTGGGGATTCTGCCTGCGGATGTGTGCGGCTGGCTCAGAAAACCCATATCTTCGAGGTCGGCCATTATGTTCCTTACGGTTGCAGGAGACAGGTTGAGGCGGTATTTTTTCGTGATAGCCCTGGACCCAACGGGCGCAAGCTCCTCTATGTAGCTCTGCACTACAGCGCACAGGATTTTCTGGTTTCTTTCGTTTAGCATATCAGGGATAACGATTTAGCACTCTAACCGTTAGAGTGCTAAAATAATTTATCAGTTAATTCCTCTTGATGTCAACCTTCTTTTTCCTCAGGCTCTGTCTCCCCTTGTTTTTCTTCCTTCTCTTCACCCTCTATCTTGTATTGCCCGGATGCCCATCTGCCGAGGTCCGTGAGCTTGCACCTTTCCGAGCAAAACGGCCTCCACGGGTTTTCCTCCCATGTGGTCGTGTGCTTGCAGGCCGGGCATCTAATCCTCATTTTTACCTTTGAATTTAATTCTTTCCTTAAGGCCGTCCGTCATATATATTTTACCCTGATTGTCCACTATCAGGCCCTCAAACCCCATTTCATTAAGAAGCTTCATTCCCTTCTCAGTGCCCATGACGAAAATGCCTGTGGAAAAACCGTCGGAGAAAGCGCCCTCTTTTGAGATTACGGTGACGCTTCTTACTCCCCTTGCCGGCTTTCCCGTTTTGGGGTCAAGGATGTGATGGTACATGGTCCCGTCTTTTTCAATGAAATATCTCTCGTAATCGCCTGATGTGGAGATGGACTCATCGGAAAGCCCTAAAACTGCAAGCAGGTCTTCCTTGTCTCCGGTTTCAGGGTTTCTGATGCCGACAAGCCACGGCTTTCCGTCAGGCTTAAGCCCGAACGCCCTTATGTCCCCTGCAACCGCGACTATCCCGGCATTTATGCCGGTTGCCTTAAGCGCCTCGGCGGCCCGGTGCGCTGCATAGCCTTTGGCGATTCCTCCGGTGTCAAAGGACATGTCTTTTTTCCTGAGGTAGGCTGTGGAGGCATCCCTGTTTATGGCCATCTCCTTATAGTTGACAAGGGGTAATTTTTTTCTGATTGCGCGGTCGTCCGGTTTTATCTTCTTTTTGAAGTCATAAAGCCTGATAATCGGCCCTATCGTAGCATCAAAAGCCCCGCCTGTCTTTTCCGATACAAAGAGCGCCTTCTCTATCATGTCTATCGTGTCCGGGGAGGCCGCAACCTCTTTGACCCCTGCGTTTCTGTTTATGGCCGAGATTTCGCTTTCAGTAGACCAGAAGCTGATGAGCGCCTCAAGCCTTTTTATGTCCTCGATGGCGGCATCCACTGCCGCATCGGCCTTTTCACTTGAGTCGGATACAACGGTTATCGTCACTGTCGTGTTCATGAGTAGGGCGCTTTTCCTGTAGAGTTTTTCTTTTTTTGCGCACGAACCCGTTAGTAAAACACACAAAGACAATGCGGCAAAAGGGATAAGTAAATTGACCTGTTTTTTGTTATTCATAAAACCAGTTTTTCCTTCAGGAACATCCCTGTGTATGAGAGCGGGTTTGCGCTTACCTCCTCAGGCGTGCCCTCTGCCATTATCCTGCCGCCTTCCTCTCCTCCCTCAGGCCCGAGGTCTATCATGTAGTCGGCTGATTTTACCACATCGAGGTTATGCTCGATGACTATGACGGTATTGCCCATCTCCACAAGCCTTGCGAGGACGACGAGGAGTTTCTCTATATCCACGAAGTGAAGCCCTGTTGTGGGCTCATCAAGTATGTAGAGCGTCTTGCCTGTCGGTTTCTTGGCAAGCTCCCTCGAAAGCCGTATCCTCTGGGCCTCGCCGCCCGAAAGGGTCGTTGCGGGCTGGCCGAGCCGGATATAGCCAAGCCCCACGTCCTCAAGCACCTCAAGCCTCTGCCTGATGCGGGGGATGGGGCCGAAGAACTCAAGTGCCTCGGAGACGGTCATGGCAAGGACGTCGGATATGTTTTTGTCCTTGTATCTTATGTCAAGCGTCTCTTTATTGTACCTCTTTGCCTTGCAGGCGTCGCACGGTATGTAGACATCCGGCAGGAAGTGCATCTCCACTTTTTTCAGGCCTGCCCCCCTGCATGCCGCACACCTTCCGCCCTGAAG
The DNA here is from genome assembly GCA_030682405.1 of Thermodesulfovibrionales bacterium. Taxonomy (GTDB): domain Bacteria; phylum Nitrospirota; class Thermodesulfovibrionia; order Thermodesulfovibrionales; family JdFR-86; genus JAUXOF01. The sequence continues at coordinate 3,239 of JAUXOF010000036.1, read as the reverse complement.
GTTGAAGCTAAACCTCGATGCCGGATAGCCCCTTGTCCGCGCCTCAGGAATTGCGGCGAAAAGCTCTCGTATGAAGGCGAATATCCCTGTATATGTAGCCGGGTTTGAGCGCGGGGTCCGGCCAAGCGGCGACTGCTCCACGCATATGACCCTGTCTATCTTATCCATGCCTCTTATCTCCCTGTGCCTGCCGGGAGGCGGGTCATTTGTCCCGTATATGTTCTGAAGAAGGCTCTTGTAGAGGATTTCAAGGGTCAGGGTGCTCTTGCCCGAGCCGGAGACCCCTGTTACGCAGGTAAATACGCCGAGGGGGATTTTGACGTTGATGTTTTTCAGATTAAACTCCGAGGCGCCTATGATTTCAATGAAGTCCACGGGTTTTTTCCTTTTTTGGGGTACTGGGATTGAAAGTGTCCCCTTCAGGAACTGCCCTGTGACAGAACGCAGTTCCTCTTGTATTTCAAGAGGGCTGCCGGCTGCAACAACCCATCCGCCCCTGAGTCCGGCCCCTGGCCCCATGTCTATCACATGGTCGGCCCATCTTATGGTTTCCTCGTCGTGCTCTACCACTATGACGGTATTTCCCCTGTCCCTTATTGCCGAGAGGCTTTCAAGGAGCTTTCTACAGTCTTTAGGGTGAAGCCCGATGCTTGGCTCGTCAAGGACATAGAGGACGCCTGTAAGGGATGAGCCTATCTGCGTGGCAAGCCGTATCCTCTGCGCCTCGCCGCCTGAGAGCGTAAGCGACGGCCTGTCCATGCTGATGTATCCAAGCCCCACCTTTTCAAGAAACAACAGGCGGTCTTTTACCTCCTTGAGTATCCTCTCTGCTATCAAGCTTTCCCTGCTGCTTAACCTCAGCCCGCCGATAAAAGACATGGCCTCGGCTGCGGGCATCCTTGCAAACTCCCCTATGTTTTTCCCTTGAATTTTTACGCTAAGGGCCTCTTTCTTAAGCCTCAGGCCTTTACATGCCCTGCAGGGCCTGCGTGCAGCCATCCCCTCATCCTCTACTGCCTCCTCGTTGACGCCCTGAAAGCCCAGCCCGTTACATGCCTCGCATGCCCCAAGCATGCTGTTGAAGGAAAAAAGCCTCGGTATTATCTCAGGGTAATTCACCCCGCATTTCGGGCATGCAAGGGTCTTGCTGAAGGGTATGTCTTTATGCCTGTCTATGAGGTTGATAATTACCGTATCGGAGTACCTCAGAGACGCCTCGATGGAGTTTTTGAGCTGCCTTTCCATCATCGGTTTTATTATCAACCGGTCTATGACCACCTCTATTGTGTGCCTCTTGTGCCTCTCAATGGATATCTCCTCTATGAGGTCCCTCATCTTGCCGTCAATCCTTGCCCTTACGAACCCGTCGGCCCTCATCTCGGAAAGCTCCTTTTTGTACTCCCCTTTTCTGTCCCTGACTATCGGCGCAAGCACCTGTATCCTGCTTCCTTCGGGAAGGGCCATGACGGTGCTTATGATGTTTTCTATCTCCTGCGTGGTTATGGGAGTGCCGCAGCGGTAACAGAGCGGCCTGCCGATTCTTGTGTAAAGGACGCGCATATAGTCGTAAATCTCGGTTATGGTCCCCACTGTGGAGCGGGGGTTTTTTGAGACCGTTTTCTGGTCTATGGCTATGGAAGGGGAGAGTCCCTCTATGTAGTCCACATCGGGCTTCTGTATCTGTTCCAGAAACTGCCTTGCATAAGCCGAGAGGCTCTGGACGTATCTTCTCTGCCCTTCGGCGTAGATGGTGTCTATGGCAAGGGACGACTTGCCGGAGCCGGACGGGCCTGTGACGACCGTGAGCCTGTCGCGAGGAATGGATATGTCTATGTTTTTGAGGTTGTGCTCCCGTGCGCCCTTTATGATGATGAAATCCTGCATTGAATGTCCGAAGACAAAAGGTCAACTTTTAATATAACTTAAACGGGAAGCCGCTTTCAAACCGAGCGAGCGGAACGGGGGAACCGAGGGGTTTAGAGGTCGGGCGGGTTAAACAGTCTCTGTCGCGCCCTCTCATCCGACAATCTTTCTGAAGCAGTCCGCCCCCCGTGCGTTTTCAAAGTCCTTGTCCGTCTTTGCGTTTTCTCTCTGTTGAGGGTCAAGCCCTATCGCTTTTTTAAGATTTTCACAGCAAAGTTCAATATTTTTCTTAAGCGAATAAACGCAGGCGAGGTTGAAATAAGCCTCTGCATAATCGGGCTTAAGCTCTAAAGCCTTCCTGAACTTCTCTATAGCCTCATCATGCCTGTTTAATTTACCAAGCGCAATGCCCCAGTTGAAATAAGCTTCTGCAAAATCGGGCTTAAGCTCTATCGCTTTTTTGTATTTCTCTATAGCCTCATCTTGCCTGTTTAATCCATGTAGCGCAACGCCCCAGTTGTAATAAGCATCTGCATAATCGGGCTTAAGCTCTACAGCCTTTTTGTATTTCTCTATAGCCTCATCATATCTGTTTAATCCACCAAGCGCAGCGCCCCAGTTGGAATAAGCCTCTGCAAAATCGGGCTTAAGCTCTACAGCCTTTTTGTATTTCTCTATAGCCTCATCATATCTGTTTAATCCACTAAGCGCAACGCCCCAGCCGGAATAAGCCTCTGCATAATCGGGCTTAAGCTCTACAGCTTTCTTGAACTTCTCTATAGCATCGTCTTGCCTGCCTGATTTACCAAGCACAACGCCCCAGTTGAAATAAGCTTCTGCATAATCGGGCTTAAGCTCTACAGCCTTTTTGTACTTCTCTATAGCCTCGTCTTGCCTGCCTGATTTACCAAGCGCAACGCCCCAGTTGGAATAAGCCTCTGCATAATCGGGCTTAAGCTCTACAGCTTTCTTGAACTTCTCTATAGCCTCATCGTAGCTGGTTAAGTTACCAAGCGCAAGGCCCCAGCCGAAATAAGCCTCTGCATAATCGGGCTTAAGCTCTACAGCCTTTGATAAGGCTTTAATTGCTGATTCGTAATTTTTTTCATAGTAGTATTTTGCCGCTATTTTCATGTAATCGGACGCGTCAAGCTTAATCCCTAATTTTTCAGCCATGTTGATTGTTGAAGCAACATCGCTTAAGGTAATCTTTTCTTCCTCCGTCAATTCTTTTTTGTCGCTTAAAGCAGTTGAGAGATATTTTGATTTTGCATCGTTATAAATGCCTTCAAGTGCGGAATGAGTTTTCTCTATCTCCGTTGTCAAATCCTCTATTTTTCGCTGGTCGGCTTCGGCCTTTGTGCAATACGTCTCCT
>JAUXOF010000034.1 GCA_030682405.1 Thermodesulfovibrionales bacterium | reverse complement strand
GCCACTGGCTCGCAGGAGGGAATCCATATTTTCTGCTGCACTTTGCACCCTTCTTGCTTTATAAAACAGGGGGAGGGGGGGGTATGGCCAAGTGGTTGATTTTTAAGGAAACCATGTCTGAAAATGCTTTAAATGTAAAGCATTTGTAAAGCATTTCCATCCCGCCTTCCTCCTTTCTGTTCCCGTGCGTAGCGAAGCAATCCACCTTTGTCCCCTCTATGAGCCGCTGGCTCCGAGCCATAGGCCTTTGCTAAAGGGGGATAAGCAATTCACCCCTCCAACCTCCCCTTAGTAAGGGGAGGATTAAATCCCCTCCTTGACAAGGAGGGGTCAGGGGAGGTAGTTCCTCCGTGTCCTATGTGGTTTATCTTGTTTCTCATGTGGTTAATGTATTACGGAAGGACGGAACTGGTCTACCCGAACTGGTTCGGTCAAACGAGGACAGGGGGGGGCGGTGTGAGGGCGGAGAAGAAATTCAAGCGGGTTCAGGGCTACAGGGAAATTCCGAAACTCATTGCTGCCTTGGGGCAGAAAAATCTTGACAGAAAGGAGGAGGCTGCTTAATATATGGGTAGTCGAGTCCTTCCTACTTCAACAAAAGGAAGGAACAATATCGAAAAATGCCAAAGAAAATAAAAAAATTCCCAGACGCTCAAGGGTCAGCAGAACGATTCAAGAAGGTAGATTCTCTGCTGGATGCGATGCAAGAAGGCAATGAGTTTGGCAGCATCGTCTCATTGATGCCTACCAATTCCGATCTCGTCCCCGAACTCAAACGTGCAATAAGCGAGATCGAAAGTATAAGAAACCGCCCTCTTATCTGTTATTTCGCTAATGTTGTGCGACCTGTTCCGGATAACGATATACAGAGCAGCGATGACCTTCCTTTTAATGAGATGGTGAGTAAAGTAGACACGGATAAGAGTAGCGTTGACGTCATGGTTGTTACCCCAGGTGGCGCAGGGCAACAAGTATCACAATTCGTTAATTGCCTACGAGCAAGGTTTGATGAGGTTGATTTTATTCTCCCCTATATGTGTATGAGTGCAGGGACATTATGGGTGTTGTCAGGCGATAATATCTGGATGGATAGTAGAGCTTACATTGGGCCTATTGATCCACAAGTCAGATTACCCGATGGGCGCTTCATTCCTGCGCAGTCATTAATAGTATTACTGCAAGCTATACGGAAAGAAGGAGAGGAATTTCTAAAAAAAGGGATATCGCCACCTTGGGATCTAATTCGACTCATTGATAACATGGATGCCAGACAAGTAGGCGATGCGATTACTCAGTCAGACTATGCTATAAAAATGGCCACAGAGTTTTTAGAAAAATATAAATTTAAGAGTTGGATAACACATTCTTCCACTGGGGCCCCTGTAACAGATGTTGAGAAACATGACCGCGCTCAAGAAATAGCAACACTCTTCTGCTCGCACGATTATTGGAAATCCCATGCGCATGGGATAACAAGGGGCATAGCACAGAATCCACTTCGTCTTAAAATAAATGAAATAGAATCTGTCTCAGACTTGGAGAAAGCGGTTCGTCGGTTATGGGCCTTACTATACTGGCTCTTTGATAGAGGAATTATCTCTAAAATATTTATTTCTCAAAACTATGCTCTTGCAAGATCGAATGTTATAATTCAGAAAGGATAGCGATGATGGATATTAATTTAATGAAAACACAGGGTTGGTCTCAAGAACTGCTTGATGCTATCAATACTCTTAAAGATATTGTTGACAAGGGTGCAGTAAAAGAACCGCCGTTAGAAGGTCTTAGCGTTTATAAAATACATCAGTTTAGTAGTGCATCTATAGATATTTTAAATTATTCCCCAGTTGGGCTGACATCTATCAATCCGAGCGCATCGCGCTGACCTCGGTCACAAAATGGGGTCGGGTCTAAAATGAGCTCAGGTCTTGAAATATCAGTTTATTATCCATGGGCTTTCTCTGCCTTGCTATGAAATCTTTTTCATCCCACTGAAACGGCGTATCAAAAGTATTTGAATATGCAAGAAGTCCGAGGAGGGCTATGGGGGCGAGGTGAAAAGGGGTTTTATTCAGAAACCTTAAGGCCATGCGGTATTTTAGCATAAGAAACCAGCCCGCTTGCAGCCATAGCCCTTAGCTCACGCAATATGGCATCTCAGGTGGTAAAATACCTTCTATGGCCGGGTTTATCCCTTATTTCCTCATAGGGTTTGTTTCCCTGATAATGCAGGTCACTGCCGTTCGTGAGCTTCTTACCCAGTTCTCAGGCAACGAGCTTGTAATAGGCATAACCCTCTCTCTCTGGCTCATGCTCGTGGGCGCAGGGAGTTTCATCGGAGGGTTACGAACCCCGGAGAAAGGGGGCGGCCCGCACGCTCCGCTTGCGGTCTCCTTCTTGGTCATAGCCTTTTTATCAGTGCCCACTATAGTTTTCATAATGTCAATAAGAAGCATTCTTTCGCTTGCGCCGGGAGAGACTATCTCGTTTCAGGCGACATTTCTTTTCACCCTCATATCCCTGCTTCCGCTCTGCCTCACCCTTGGGCTCCAGTTCCCGCTCGCCGTCTCGTTGATGGGAAAGCAGAAAGGGCGGGAAAACCCTGCCGGCTCGGTGTATGCCATAGAAGCCGCCGGAGCGTTTGCAGCAGGCCTCGCATTTACGTTCCTCATCTCAGGCAGGATGGATTCCCTGACACTCGGTCTCTTTGCAGGCATCGCAGCCGCCCTTGCATCGTCATATTTATTAGGAAGGAAATCCGCCGTTGCGCTCGTCCTCATTCCCATTGCATTTTATGCGGCTCAAGCCCGGTTCTATATAGGGGATTATCAGAAAGTCGTAAAAAAGGCACAGTCCAGATACGGAGAGATATGGGTCACAAGGCTTAACGGGCAGTCCAACATCTACTCCTCAGGCCGTCTCCTCTTCTCATACCCGGACCCGCAGACAGAGGAACTGGGGGCGCACCTCGTCATGCCCCTTCATCCTGAGGCGGAAGATGCGCTCATCGTAGGCGGCTCAGCCGGCATGTTGAGGGAGTTTCTGAAATATCCAGTCAAGAGGGTTGATTTCATAGAGATAGACCCTGAACTCATAAAGGTCTCGCTCGGTCTCCTGAACAGGCAAGACCGGCAGGCGGTGACGGACAAAAGGATTAGGATAATACCAGAGGATGCAAGAAGGTTCATAAGCTCTCTGGGCGCTCCTTCCTATGACCTTATAGTCTTAAACACCGGAGAGCCGTCTAACGCAAACATAAACAGGCTCTATACAGTGGATTTCTTCAATGAAGCTGCTGCCGCGCTTAAACACGGTGGGATGATTACCCTCTCTCTCCCTGTGTCCCATGGTTATGTGGGCCGGAGGATGAAGATGTCAAACGGCGCGGTCTATAACTCCATGAAAGCGGTTTTTAAGCACGTGGAGGCGACCACTGAGGAGTACGGCAGGCTCTTTGCCTCCATGTCGCCGGTTGAGACGGCCCCGGATGCGCTCATGAAGAGGTTTGACGGAATGTCAATCAGCGCTGAATATTTCCACGGCCATATATTTGAGGATGCGTTCTCGCCACTGAGGGCCGGACAATACAAGGCCCGGCTCGGCTCCTCAGGGGAGATAAACACGGACATGAGGCCGTCCGCATACCTATATAACCTGATGCTCTGGGCAGAGGCCCACGGAGGCAGGTTCCTTGAGCCTGCGCTCAGCCTCTCAAGGAAAGGCATTATGCTCATATTTGCAGGCGGCTTGGCACTGGCCGGATTGGCTGTTTTCAGGAGGAAAAAGCGCACTCTTTATTATTCCGCATTCGGCACGGGCTATGCGGCAATGGCGGCAAGCATGGCGATAATCCTCAGTTTTCAGGCAAAGGAGGGATACGTCTATGAGGCAATCGGCCTTATTACGGCGTCGTTCATGGCAGGCATAGCCCTCGGCGCGCCGCTTCCTTCAAGGCTGAAAATGAAAAACCCTCTGGCCGGACTCATATTCTTTGAGGTAATCTCCGCCCTGTTTTGTTTTTCCCTGCCTTTTCTCTTTGCCTCTGAGACCCTTTATTACATCCTGAGCGCCGGGGCCGGGGCGCTGACAGGATGTGTATTCGGCACGCTGACGCTTTCAATGGAGATTGAACCCCGCGAGGCGGGAGGAAGGCTTTATGCCGTTGACCTCATTGGCTCTTTTTCAGGAAGCCTGCTTGCGGCTATAATATTCATACCCCTTATAGGAATAAGGGGCGCTGTTATGACCGCAGCGCTTGTGAAAACCGTATCCGCTGTTTTAGCGGCCTTTATTTATGAAAAGGATTAGGCACTATCTCTTTATAGTCTTTTTAATCTCCGTCTCCGCGGGATACGGGCTTCATGCGGTATTCCCGGAAAAGACGGTAGATGAATCGCTTTACCTTAACGAGGTCGCCCAGGGCGTAATCTTCTCCGCTAAAAAGGGCAACCATTACACCTCGCGCGAGGGCATCACAGCCTTCAGCACATACGACGTCACGCCTTCCATAAGGGGATATGCAGGCCCGGTTAAAACCCTCATCAGCCTAAGCCCTGACGGAAGGATTCACGGCATAAGGATACTTGAGCACAAGGAGACACCCAATTTCGTCCACAGGATGGAAACCCCGGAGTTCCTGAGGCAGTTTCTCGGCAAAAGCATCAACGACCCCTTTGAGGTGGACAAGGACATAGACGCCATATCAAGGGCCACGGTTAGCGTTGAGGCCCTCTCAAAGACAGTACGGGAGTCCTCAAGAAAAATAGCATCCGAAGCGATGGGGCTTGAGGTCGTAAGCAGGGAAAAGGCCGGCAGGTTTAATCTGAAATGGGCCGCCTACTGCCTGCTCTTTTTGCTTTCCCTTGCAGGGTATTTCATAACCAGAGGCTCAAAGAGGTTTTTGAGGCTGAGGGATATAAGCCTTGTCCTCGGCATCGGCCTCGTGGGGCTTTGGCTTTCCACCCCGTTTTCAATCCTCCATATATTCAACCTCCTTCTTCTCAGGCCCTCCTCCGACATGCTCTGGTATGCAATCGTCATAAGCGCCGTGCTTTCCGTAGGCATAGCCGGAAGGTTTTACTGCGGATGGCTCTGTCCTTTCGGCGCGCTCTCGGAGTTCTTGGGGAGAGTTCCTCTCAGGAAATGGGAAATCCCCCTTGAAACCGACGACCGGTGGAGAGGCGCAAAATATTTTCTTTTTGGTCTCGTCATCGCAGCGGTATTCATAACCGGAAGGCCCGGTTTCGGAAACTACGAGACATACGTCACCCTGTTTTCCTTCCACGGCAATGCCCTCGCATGGGGACTCGTTGCATTGAGCCTTCTTCTGAACCTGCGCTTACAGAGGTTCTGGTGCCGCTATCTCTGTCCCGTGGCCGCCCTAATGGGGCTGCTTTCGAGGAAGGCCGAGGGCTACCCCGGCAGGCACGACTGCCCGATGGGCAACAGGCAGATGCCTCTGATATCCGAATGCATAAGGTGCAATAGGTGCTACGGAAAGGGGCAGCCATGAAGGACGAAAGGAAATTCAGGCTCTTTGCGATACTGACCGCGCTCCTCTCGGTGCTTATTGTCGCATACAACATCTCAAGCGAGTACTTTTTGCCGGATATAGAGGGATACATAAAAAGGCGCGTCTATTATGAAAAGGTCATATCGAAAAAAGGCCTGAGCCTGCATAAGGCCATGTACTGGAGGGGCTACGAGCCCCGGCGGGAGGGCTACGAGCCCAAGCGGGAGGGCTTCAAGCCCCTGAAAAATGAACCTGCTAAGGAACCCTCTAAGGAGTAGCTATTTTTTTATCCCGGCCTCAAGCATTCTTGCGCGTATTTCCTTAATCCTGTCCCTTATGGAGGCCGCCTTTTCAAACCGGAGTTTCTTCGCCGCCTCCTTCATCTCCGCCTCAAGCCCCTTAAGTGTCTCCTCGTCAATGCCGTACGGCTCCCTTTCCTCCTCAACCGCAGGCACTGTCCAGTAGTCGGATTCATAAATGGAACCGAGGATATCCTTTATGCTGCTCTTTACGGTCTCAGGGGTGATGCCCATCTTTTCATTGAATGCCTCCTGTATCCTGCGCCTCCTTTGGGTCTCATCGAGCGCCCTCTGCATGGAGCCTGTAACCGTATCGGCATAGAGGATGACCCTTCCGTTTATGTTCCTTGCAGCCCTTCCCGATGTCTGTATGAGGGAGCGTTCGGAACGCAGAAACCCCTCCTTGTCCGCATCCAGTATCGCAACGAGCGAGACCTCAGGCAGGTCAAGCCCTTCCCTGAGGAGGTTGACCCCTATGAGGACATCAAACTGCCCTATCCTTAAATCACGGATTATCTCCACCCTTTGGAGCGTGTCTATGCCGGAGTGAAGATACCTCGCCCTCACGCCGAGGTTATGGTAGTAGTCCGTAAGGTCCTCAGCCATCTTTTTCGTAAGCGTGGTAACGAGAACCCTCTCCCGCTTCTCCGCCCTCGCCCGTATCTCTCCCAGAAGGTCTTCCACCTGTCCCTTAACAGGCCTGACCGCCATCTCCGGGTCCATAAGCCCTGTGGGCCTGATAATCTGCTCTATGACCCTGTCCTTTGACCTCTCAAGCTCATAGCGCCCGGGAGTGGCGGAAACGTATATGGCCTGCCTTACGCGGTGACAGAACTCCTCAAACCTAAGCGGCCTGTTGTCAAGGGCCGAGGGGAGCCTGAAGCCGAAGTCAATGAGGTTCTTTTTCCTTGACCTGTCTCCCTCATACATGCCTCCTATCTGGGGCACGGTCGCATGGGACTCGTCAATCACCACAAGGAAGTCTTCGGGGAAATAATCAATCAGCGTATAGGGCGGCTCTCCCGGCGACCTGCCGCTTAAGTGCCTTGAGTAGTTCTCTATCCCGTGGCAGTAGCCGAACTCGCGGAGCATCTCAAGGTCAAAGAGAGTCCTCTGCTCTATCCTCCTGGCCTCGACCTTCGCCCCCTGCCTCATGAAATGCTCCACCCGCTCCCGCATCTCCTCCTCTATCCTTGAAAGCGCAGGCTCAAGCCTCTCCCGCAGCGTAATCCAGTGGCTGTTGGGGAAAAGCGCAACCCTCTCAAGTCGCCGTATCCTCTGTCCGGTAAGCGGGTCAAACTCGTTTATCGCATCTATGTCGTCTCCGAAGAACTCTATTCTTATTCCCCTGTCAAGGGAAAACGAGGGATAGACCTCCACAACGTCCCCCCTGACCCTGAACCTTCCGCGCCTGAAGTCTGCGTCCGTCCTCTCATACTGCATGTCAACGAGCCTTCTCAGCATCTCATCCCTTTTGATGCGCATGCCCTCTTCAATGCGGAGGTGCATGTCCATGTAGTCCTTAGGCGAGCCGAGGCCGTATATGCAGGAGACTGAGGCGACGACTATAGCGTCCCTCCTCTGGAGCACCGCCCTCGTTGCCGAATGCCTCAGCCTGTCTATGTCGTCGTTAATCATCGCATCTTTTTCTATGAACGTATCGGTTTGCGGGATGTATGCCTCGGGCTGATAATAGTCGTAGTAGCTTACGAAGAACTCCACCGCATTCCCCGGAAAAAGTTCTTTGAACTCGCCGTAAAGCTGTGCGGCCAAAGTCTTGTTGTGGGCGATAACGAGGGTGGGCCTGTTGACCTCTGCTATCACATTTGCTATCGTGAAGGTCTTTCCGGAGCCGGTGACCCCCAAGAGCACCTGATGCCCGAAGCCTTTTTTAAGTCCCTCTGTGAGCTTTTTTATGGCCTGCGGCTGGTCGCCCTTGGGTGTGAACGGCGTCGTTAGCCTGAAATTGTCCATATATTAATTCTAACCTAAAATGCTTCGCGTATCTTTTCGAGCGTGTCCTTAAATTCCCCTGACTCGGGGGAAAGCTCCACGGCTTTTTCGGCCAGGGCACGGGCTTTTTCAAGCTCCCTTCCGGTTTTGAAGTAGAGCCACGCGAGGTTATTATACGCCCGAGGGTCATCCGTCTTTTTAATCGCTTTTTTATAAGATTCCTCTGCGCGCTTATAATCCTCTTTTTGGAAATATATGTTTCCCATATAAAGGTGCGCGACGGGAAGGCGTTTAGAGGCGGACTGATAATGATCGAGGGCCTGCTCAAGCTCCCTCTTTTGTTCATAGCTTACGCCCAAATTTATATGCTCCTCCGGCGTAAGCGGGTCTTTAATTACCGCTATTTTGGGCAGGGCGCAGGAGGAGAGCAAAAGAGCAATAAGAATTACTCCGACGGTTTTATAACGAGAGTCCAAAATCCGGTCTTTCCCCAAGGCTTTAAAATGTCCTCCCAAAGAATGAACTCCCTCCCCGTCCCCGAATGAACTATTATACCCTCTCCGGCATATCCGACCACCGTTATAAAGTGATTCGCCTGATATAGGATATTCCCGAAATCCACCAAGATTACGGGGGGAACGCCCTCGTCTATTTTCTTTTTCAGGTCGTTTATTCCGCCCGGGTAATGGGTAGCGGTAACCCCGCGCTTCCGGGCATAAAGAAGGAGGTCGAGGCCGAGAGCGCCCCTTGCGCCCTTGCTGTAGATTTCGGAGCTTATTTCGTCCGGGGTGACGATATTAGATATGCCGGCCCTTTTTTGCCAGTACCCGAGCACGGAGGCCAGCGCGGCGGGGCCGCACTCGTAAGCCCTTTGTTTGTATAGCGGGACGCCCTCGATGATGCGCGCGCCGGCGGGGATTTCCTTCCGGGCCGGAAGAGACGCGCATCCCGCAATGAAAATAAGGATAAGGGCCTTAAAGAGTAAGTGTCTCAATCGAGCGAAAGAAATACGGGGGCCGCCCTCTCCTGAAAAGATTCAAAGGCGGCCCGCATTGTTATTTCGTGACAACCACCCTGTGGCCCGTAAGCTGAATCAGTATAACGACTAAAATCGCTATCACAAGGATGGCTATGATTATGCCAAGCCCGTCCCCTCCGGCCCTCAGGCTGTCAAGCTTCTGCGCGAGGCCGTGCATCTCCGCGTCGCTGAGCTGGGAAAGCCGGGAGTTAATCTCCTCTTGGCTGAATCCGAGGTCATGAAGCCTCTGGCTTACGAGCTTGTTTTCAAGCACCGCACGGGTCGTCTCGATGTCCGCCGCCCTGTCCGCGTCCGAAAGGGCAATGGCCGCCGAGGGGCTGAAGGCCGCGTCCGCGCGGGGCGCTACGCCCAATATGAACATGGCCGCCACAAGATATAAAGCCACCGATTTCCTAAGCATAAACTCCTCCTTCGATAAACGGATTATTTCCTTGTCGCTATTATATCAGTCCTGAGGCAAATGTCAAGCGTCTATATGGTAATATATTACTCATCGCATTAAATTAGATGGGACGGTTTTTTAATTGGAATTTTTCAGGCTCGGCATAGCGGAACTCAAAACGCTTTTGGACAAAAAAGAGGTTTCCCCCAAGGAAGTCCTTTAAATCTCCGGTTAATTTATGCGTTCTTAGAGACGGTGTGCCGGGATTTGTGGAAAGATTTTCGATTGTATCTTTTAATTTAACTCTCAGGGCGGGATTTCTTTTTAGTAATTTGTTGGCCTGACGAAGAAATGATTGAGTGGCCTCAATCCGCATTGTCTATGGCTTTCATAAGCGCATCGACGTTATCGAACCCGATTCGTTCCTCTTTGTCAGAGGCGAGGATTCTATCTTTAGCAATCTGGTGTTTGAGAAAATTGATAAAATCGATTACCTCTGCCTGCCTTTCCTCGGGAAGGGTCTCAAGTATCTCGATTATTTTAGCGGCCTTCATGGTTTTATTGTAAAGCAAGCAGGACGTAATATCAATCCGTATCTAAAAATCACATGGGCGGCAAGGGGATTGGAGTTAGGGTATAAACGGCGGTTTCAGAATCTCATCAACTATTGCCTTAGACAATTGATCCGTTCCGTCTGTTTCTTTGATTTTCAGATGCTGCATCATTGATTCTATGTCGCTAATAGTCAATCTTGAGGACATTTATTACCTCCTTATTGTAAGAATATGATGTTGTCCCGTCCTTTCGTTGCCTATGGCTCGTAGAGAAGTAGGGAGGACTCTCTTGCCCATATCATAAGCAGCGGCCGCCTTTCTGTCAAGATTTTTCTGCCCCAAGGGTCTGCGTCATAAAAGTGGGGATAAGAGGAACAGTTAGACCCACAAATCTGACGCAGACCCCGCATTGAAATCGCAGCAGGCAACAAAACTCTTTCATTTGATGGCGATGCCGATGTCCCCAAGGTTGCGGCTGGACTCCCCCTTGCCGAGCTTTATCACACCCGGCGGGTTTTTCACACTGAGTTTATCCGGGGGAATGCCGGAAGGAACGGTTTCCTCATCCGCCATTACGGCAAGGATGTATTCCCCCTTGCCCAGATGTTTAAACATAAACCCGCCTTTTTCATCCAATTCCACGGCGTCTATCAATCGTGAAGTCAGAACCCACATATCAATCCTGTCAAGAAGACCCGCATCCCTCAGGAGTCCGGCCCTCGCATTTACAGGCGGCCTTCCGTCCACAGTAATCCTGCCGTACACCTTCCCGTCTTTTAAGACCTCCTCCTTCAGAAACGGGGCGTTAGCTATGTCCGCCCCCCTCTCCCCGGCCTTCCCGACCCACGCCTCCGCCTCTGAGCGCAAGCCGAAATGCATAAACCCCTCGGCTATCCTCATGGCATAAGTGTCCCCGGCATACCACCTGCCTTCGTCGGCATAGGCCCTTAAATAGTTCAGGTTCTCCTCTGTAAGGGGACAGTACCTGAGGCCTGCAACCAGCATCAGCCGAGGCAGCAATGCGTACTCCGAGTTTCTGGACTGCCATTGGCCGGCCTTTTGCATGTCCCACAGCGAATAATACCCGTTGACCATGAAATCGCGGGCCGCGTCAAGGAAAACCGAGCCGTCCTTATGTCCGGCTATGTAGTCTTCCGCCTTCTTAAGATTTTCTATAGACAGTCCCGCAGTATAACTCGATACAAAGCTGCGGCCAGTTGCCTCTAACGGCCACTCCTGCAGGGTCGCGCCGCCGGGGCCGGGCTTGAACAGGATTATCGTCCTGCTTACCGTGGCCGCTTCCGGGACGCCGAGCGCAGCCGCAAGGGTATTTTTGTTCATGTCATATCTGGCGCTCGCATCCCGGTATATGCCGAGGACGACTGCGGCAAGGAAAATTAAAACCGCAGCCGGAAAGACAAGCCTCATAAGCCTCTGCCTCAGCGTCCTATAGGTCGGCGAAAGCGCCGTGGTCAGGCCTGACAGAATAGCCATCGAAGCGCCGAGCATGAACGCCAACTCAAACCCCATCAATTTATACACCCTGTAGGAGAATTCACCTGATTTGTTCGTTTCCGTCTTGTTCAGCACTGTCGTGACAAGGGTTAAATATTTTCCAAAGGCCCAGATGTTCAGGGACAAAAGACCGTAAATCGCAATGCCCACGGCTCCGCCGAGGATAAAACCAGCAAACGGCCTTGCCCCTCTCCCCTGAACCCCCATCCTCCAAGACAGAAAATCCCCTGCCCAGCCGGTCTCGCCTGCAATGGTCCACAGCAGCCCTGATAGAAAGAAAAACAGGGAGACATCGGCGATGTTCCGCACTTCCGTCTCAAGGGAAGAAATGGTATTGCCCGCGGCAAACAAAAGGGTGAAACACGCCAGGGAACCGGCCAGCACCGCCATTGCCTTTAAAGCCCTCTTCCAGCCCCTGAATGCATTTGCGATGTGCGGGTTGAGGTTTAAAAAAAGCAGCGAAACAGCCCCCAGTATCAGCGCTGCAAACAGCGTCTGGACGATGACAAGGGCGCCCTTTTCCGTCATCCACCGTAGCTTGCCGTAAAGCAGTTCGTAGTCCGCTTTTTCGCCCGGAGTCAGGAGCACGCTTATCTTGGCAGGCATGGCAACGGCTGCAAGGACTATTATTATCCCGAATGCCAGTGCAACCCCGAAAACAACCATTACGGATATAAAAGCTATTTCCTTCTTAATACCGGCCACCCCCGGACCATGCTGTTCCGCTTAGTATATCACACCGTAGCCCGGTACCGGCTCACGGAAGGCGCATCGGCTTTCAAAACCCCCTCCTGTTCCTGTAAAATCTCTATTGTGGTAAGTCTTAAGACCATAGAGAGGTCAATACTCCGGGAACTGTTTTTAACCTTCCTCATAGGGCTGGTCTCGTTCAATTTCATATTGATGATGGAAAAGCTCCTTAAACTCACCCGCCTTCTTTCATCCGTGGGCGCGTCGCTCCTTGATATGTTGAAGATAATCGCCCTCATCCAGCCGGCCCTCTTCATAGCCACAACCCCGCTTTCTCTCCTTATAGCCGTG
>JAUXOF010000028.1 GCA_030682405.1 Thermodesulfovibrionales bacterium | reverse complement strand
CCTCTGCCTGCCCTCGTAGAAAAAGGGCTTTGTGACCACGGCGACTGTGAGCGCTCCGAGCCTCTTTGCGATGTCCGCCACCACGGGCGAGGCGCCCGTGCCTGTTCCGCCGCCCATGCCGGCGGTGATGAAGACCATGTCGGCGCCCTCAAGCACCTCGGCTATCCTGATTTTGTCCTCAAGCGCGGCCTGCCTGCCCAATTCGGGCTTGGAGCCTGCCCCAAGCCCCCTTGTCACGGACCCTCCGATGTGCACCTTGCACGGCGCTATGGAGGCATCGAGCACCTGTGAGTCCGTGTTTACTGCAATGAAATCTACGCCCCTGATGTTTGAGGCTATCATGTTGTTTATGACGTTGCCTCCTGCGCCTCCCACGCCTATGACCTTAATGCGGGCCGCCTGTCCCCTTATCTCTTCCAGTTCAAACATAAACACCTCCTTAGATTTTATCCGTCAACACCCTTATGGACTGTTTAAATGGCTGCTTTATCCGGGGCATCCTCCAGTTCTTAAACCAGCGGGACACCCTGTCCATCACATCCTCATGGATGCAGCTTTCGTATTCGGAGTCAAGGCCGTAAAGCATAAGGCCGACGCATGTCGAGTATACAGGGCTTCTGAGGGACTCATAGACCGTCCCTGCGGAGAGGCTCCCCCTCTGGGGGGTGCCGGTTCTTACGGGAAGGCCGAGCGCCGCCTCGGCAAGCCTGTCTATGCCGGTCAAGAGCGACGTGCCGCCTGTAAGAACTGCGCAGTAAAGCAGGTGGTCTTTTAGTTCGCTCCTTATAAGACCGAACAGCTCCTCGCACCTCGGCCCGACAATCTCGGCAATATATCTTCTGGGGATTTTCTTTTCCTCTCCGTTTATCCCGGCCACGTCCATCTCCTCGGCTGCGCCCACGCTGTCGGCCAGGGCGCAGCCGTAGGTCTTTTTCACCCTCTCGGCCTCCTTCTGTGAGAGCCTGAGGCCTATTGCTATGTCGTTTGTAAGGTGGCTTCCGCCTATGGCGATGATTGAGGTATCCCTGAGCCTTCCGTGCTTGTATACGGCAATGTCGGTTGTGCCGCCGCCGATGTCTACGAGGGCCACGCCGGAGTCAAGCTCATCGTCGTTGAGCACGGCGCGGGAGGTCGCAACCGGCTCGAGCACGACGTCTATAGCCCTGACGCCCGCCCTCTCGCAGCACTTAAGGAGGTTTTCCACTACGGAATGGGAGGCGGTGACTATATTGACCTTCGCCTCAAGCCTCACGCCGGACATGCCCACGGGCTGCACGATGCCGTCTTGTCCGTCTATGATGAAGTCCGACGGCAGGATGTGCAGGACGTCCCTGTCAAGCGGCACGTAGACTGAGGAGGCGGAATCTATCACCTTTGCAAGGTCTCCTTTTGTCACCTCTTTGCCCTTTATCCCTGTTGCGCCGTAACTGTCAAAGCACTTTATGTGGCTGCCTGCGATTCCCACATACGCCGCCTTTATGCTCAGGCCCGAGGACGCCTCCGCCTCCTCAACGGCCTTTTTTATGGATTCCACAGTGACGTCCATATCCACCACAACGCCTTTCCTGAGGCCGCTGCATGGAGAGACCCCGTAGGCGACTATTTCCACCGAGTGCCCTGCCGACCTGCCCACTATGGCGCAGACCTTTGTGGTGCCGATGTCAAGGCCGACTATGTAATTTTCGCTCCCCATTACGAGCCTCCTTCTTCTTTTAAGGGCTTCACAACGACCCTGTCCTGGAACCTGAGGTCAATGTAATCCACACCCGCCCATCTCCTTTTTATCTCAGCCTGAAGTTCGACAAACCGCAGAAGCTTCTCGCTGTACCGGCCCTCGCCGACCTTTACGGATATGCCGTCTATGTTGGCGGTCAGGTTTTTCCTGTCCGAATCAATGCCCGTTATCTCCACGGGCCTGCCTGAGATTTCCGTGGCCCGTATCTCCCTTACGAGAGACAGGGCGTCGGAGAATGCGTCCGGATTTATGCTTCCGCCTGAAGAAGAGATGACCGGCAGGAACGGCACGGTCTCACCGTTAAGTTCCTCAAGCCTCCTGCCGTCTGAGTCTATGATAAAGACCTTTGCCTTGTCCTGAAGCAGGGCGAAGGGCTCGGCCTCCCTGACCTTCACGAGCAGCCTGCCGGGATACTCCTTTCTGATGCTTGCGCCCTTAATCCATGGGGACTTAAGAAGCATCTCTGCAAGCCTGCTGCACTTTAATTTTAAGAGGTCCTCATCCCCCCTGATTTCCATCAATGATTTCAACTGCCCTGCCGAAAGCTGTCCGTTGCCGTAAAATTCGACCCCTCTCACAGGGAAGAACGAAAAATAAGAGAGCACAAAGACCCCTGCTAAAATAAGCGCCACGAGGCCCGCAAGGCAGATGAACCGGGACTTCGTCCTGTCTTTTTTGAGATTGTTCCTGCTTGACATCTTTATCCTTGAGGCCCTCATCCCGCGACCCCCCTCAGCATCTCCTCCACAAGGGCCGGGAAGCTCAGGCCTGCATGCGCTGCGATTTTCGGAAGCAGGCTCGTCTCAGTCATGCCCGGGATGGTGTTTACCTCAAGGACGTAAGGCCGTCCGTTTTCCGAGATTATCAGGTCAACCCGCGTTGCACCCGAGCAGCCGAGGCTCATGTGCGCCCTGAGGGCAATCTCCCTTGCCGACTCGTAGACCGCTTTATCTATCTCAGGCGGTATGATGTATTGCGTCATGCCCGGGGTGTATTTTGCCTCATAGTTGTAAAACTCAAGCGAGGGCCTGACCTCCACGCCTCCTAAGACCCTGCCCTCGATTATGCCTATCTGGACCTCCTTGCCTGATATGTACTGCTCTATGACTGCCGTGCCGCTAAAAGAAAGTGCGGTTCTGAGGGCCTCCCCAAGCCCGTCTTTTTCCCTTACGATGCTTACCCCTATGCTTGAGCCTTCGCTTTGGGGCTTGACCACTACGGGCATCTCCATCCCCGCAGGCATCTCCATCCACTCTCCCGTAAGTCCCCTTATGACCTTAAATCCCGGCACGGGTATGCCGGAGGAGGCAAACAGGGCCTTGGATGCCACCTTGTCCATCGCAAGGGCGCTTGATAGAACCCCTGAGCCTGTATACGGGATTCCCATTACCTCAAGCAGCCCCTGAATGGAGCCGTCCTCTCCCCATCCGCCGTGAAGCGCAAGAAAGGCAAGTTCTATCTTCTCCCTGATAAGCATCTGGCAGATGTCCGGGCCGGCATCTACGGCCTTTACATCGTAGCCGAGGCCCTTTAAGGCAGCCAATATAGCGCCGCCGCTCCTTAAAGAGACCTCCCTTTCGGCTGATGTGCCGCCCATGAGCACGCCTATCCTTTTTGCGGTCAGCATCCGATTATCCTTATCTCCGGCTCCAGAATGAGCCCTGAACTTTCCCTGACCTTTAAGGCCGCAATGTCCATCAGCTTGAGAAAATCGTCCGCCTTTGCCCTGATGCTTCTGGTTATGAAGAAATTTGCATGGACTCTACTGACCTCAACGTCGCCTAATCTTCTGCCTTTAAGCCCGGCCTCCTCCATGAGCTTTCCTGCGGATGCGCCCGGAGGGTTTTTAAATACGCAGCCCGCGGACCTTGCAGCAAGGGGCTGTGTCTCTTTTTTCATTTTCAGGAAATCCACAATCTTTTTGGCGACTGTCATGGGGTCGTCTTTTTTGAGTTTTAAGGATGCTGCCAGTATTATCGAGCCCGAAGGTATACTGCCGCATCTATAGCCGAATGCTATATCCTTTGCGTCAACGGCCTTGACATCTCCCTCTCCGGCCAAGAGCGTGAGTTCCGCGAGCACATCTTTTATCTCTGTGCCATAGGCTCCTGCATTGCCGGCTACTGCCCCGCCGAGCGTGCCGGGTATGCCTGAGAGCGCTTCAATGCCTGAAAGCCCCTTTTTCTTTGAGAGGGCAACGAGCCTCTGAAGCGGAAGCCCTGCATCTGCGGTTATGGTGATTTCACCGGAGTTTTTATCTTCAATCGCCATCCCCTTGAATGCGCTCAGGGAAATGACTATGCCCCTTATGCCGGCATCCCCTACCAGGACATTCGTGCCTCCTCCGAGAGGGAAGACGGGTATGCCGCTTTCACGGGCCGCATTGACCGCATGCCTGAGGGCTGGTATGTCCGAGGGAAAGGCCACGATATCCGCAGGCCCTCCGATTTTAAGCGACGTATGCCTTCTCATCGGTTCTCCGAACATGGCCCTGCCCCTGAAGGCGTCCCTTGAGAAGATGTCCTTCAATTCCCTGTCCTCTTTATGCAGAACCGCCTTGGTCACTTTTTAAGCCCCCGGCTCAATGCCTGTTTCATCAGCCTACTAATGGCCTGCTCCCCTGTCTTCCATACATCCCCGGCCCCGAGGGTAAGAACGGTATCTTCGGCTGAAAGCCCCGACAGCACGCTGCCGATGAGCTCCTCCTTGTCCGCGAAGTGCGAGACGCGGGCATGGGCCTTTTTAATCTCCATGTAAAGGGCCTTGGATGTTATGCCCTTTATGGGCTTTTCCCCTGCCGGGTATATGTCCATGAGGTAAAGGGCGTCTGCATCCATGAAACAGCCTGTAAATTCTTCAAATAGGCTCTTTGTCCTTGAGTACCTGTGGGGCTGGAATATTACATGCAGCCTGCCCTTGGGAAACGACTCCTTGAGCGCCCCGACGGTCGCCCTTATTTCCGTGGGGTGGTGGCCGTAGTCGTCATAGAACCTTACTCCCTTTGCCCTGCCCTTGAACTCAAGCCTCCTTTGTATGCCCTCAAAGCCGGAAAGGGCCTCCTGTATCTTTTTTACGCCGACCCGAAGCTCAATGGCCACTGCCACTGCCGCAAGGCTGTTTAAGATATTATGAATCCCCGGCATGGACAGCCTGAACCTCCCGATGTTTTTGCCCCTCAGCGCCACATCGAAGCTTGCAGACAGGCCGCGGCGCTTGATGTTATGCGCCCGAAGCTCCGCATCCTTTGAAAGCCCGTATGTCAGCGTTCTCCTGTGCACAAGGGGTAAGAGCTGCCTTATGTGTTCGTTGTCCGAGCATAAGACCGCAACGCCGTAGAAGGGCACCTTGTTCATGAACGAAAGAAAGGCCTCTTTGAGCGCATCCATAGTCTTAAAAAACTCCATGTGCTCCCTGTCTATATTGGTTACGACCCCGATGGCAGGGCTCAGCTTCAGGAATGAGCCGTCGGATTCGTCCGCCTCTGCAACTAAGAATTCTCCGCGCCCAAGCTTTGCGTTTGTGCCGATGGCCTTCAGTTTTCCGCCGATGACTGCCGTGGGGTCCAACCCCGCATGTGCGAGCACGGTTGATATGAGCGAGGTTGTTGTCGTCTTTCCGTGGGCGCCTGCAACGAGCACCGAATATTTGAGCCTTCCCAGTTCGGCCAGCATCTCCGCCCTCGGTATCACGGGTATGGACCTCCTCCGTGCCTCTCGCACCTCGATGTTGTCCGTTGAGACTGCCGACGATATGACGACCACATGGGCATGGGCTACATTTCCGGGCCTGTGGCCTATATGGATTTTCGCCCCCGACCTCCTCAGCCTTTCCGTGGTCTCCGACTCCTTCAGGTCAGAGCCGGTCACCTCGTAGCCGAGGTTCAGGAGCACCTCGGCTATCCCGCTCATGCCGATGCCGCCTATGCCTGTAAAATGTATCACCCTGTAATGTTCAAACATATGATTTCCCCGGCTTTTTCAGGTTAACGAGGCTCTGGGCTATGTCCACCACCTTTTGTGCGGCATCCGGCCTTCCCATCGCAAGGCCCTGCGCCCTCATCTCTGACCGAAGGCCTTCGGATGAATATATCTCCTTTATGGCTGCGGCCAGAACTCCGCCGCTTAGCGCGGCATCGCGTATCATCCTGCATGCCCCGGCCTTCTGGAGCTTTACCGCGTTGAACTCCTGATGCCCGGCTGCATGGGGGTAGGGTATGAGTATGGCTGGCTTTCCGAGCGCGGTAAGCTCCGCCAGGGTTGTTGCCCCGGCCCTTGATACGACAAGGTCTGCCGCTGCATACGCCTCGGCCATCCGGTGTATGAACGGCGCGGCAGTCCCCCTGAACCCCAACTTCCTGTAAGCCTTTCTTACGTCCTCAAAGTCGCTCTCTCCGGTCTGGTGCAGAAACTGTATGCCGTCGCGCAAGTCGGCAAGGTGCCGGAGGGCGTTTACTGCCGCATTGTTTATGCTTCTTGCGCCGGAGCTTCCGCCTGATATGAATATGGTAAACCTGTCCTCTTCCAGAGAGAAAAGCCTGCATGCAGCAGCCCTTTGCCCCTTAAGTATTCCCTGCCTGATAGGGTTTCCGGTAAGATGCGTCTTTGATTTCGGGAAAAAGGATATGCTCTCGTGGTATGTGACTGCCACCGCGTCCACGAACCTCCCCAAAAGCTTGTTGGCAAGACCGGGCACGAGGTTCTGCTCCGTTATCAGCGTCGGTATGGACATGAGGCAGGCCACTGCCACCGGAGCGGCCGAGGCGTACCCGCCCGTGCCGATTACGATATCCGGCTTGAGGGCCTTAAGCAGCCGTCTTGAGCCTGCGACTGCGCCGAGCATCATGAAGGCAGCCCTGAGCCTTTTTAAAGGGGACTTGCCCACGAACCCCTCCGCTGTGATGAACCTCAGGGGATAGCCCTCCTTGGGGATTATCTTAGACTCTATGCCCTGCTCCGTCCCTATGAAGAAAATTGCCGCTCCGGCATCCCTCATTTTCAATTCCTCTGCTATGGCTATGCCCGGGAACACATGCCCGCCTGTTCCTCCTCCTGCGATTACCATCCTCAAATGCCCTCTCCGTAAACCGCGCGCCGCGCCTTCTTTTTCCGCATCGCCTCTTTAAACCTGTCTACTGCCTGAGGCTTTTTCTCCTGCCCGTCCCTCGACAGGTTCAGCAGTATGCCCACGGCAGTCATATTCACAAGCAGGGACGAGCCCCCGTAGCTTATAAACGGCAGGGGCAGCCCCTTTGTCGGCGCAAGGCCGGTTACCACGAAGAAATTTACCAGTGCCTGAATGGCTATCATCATCGAAAGCCCGAAGGCCAAATAGTAGACGAACATTTCGCCGGTGTTTCTGTTTCTGTCCGCAATAAGGATGCCCCTTAAGAACATGAATGCAAATAGGGCGACGACCGCAGAGGCCGTTATGAAGCCGAGTTCCTCGCCCACCATTGAGAATATGAAATCCGTGTGCACCTCCGGCAGGAACGAGAGCTTCTGCCTGCTGTTTCCAAGCCCCACGCCCGTAAGCCCTCCGCTTCCGAGCGCGATGAACGACTGCACAAGCTGAAACCCGCTCCCCCGCGCGTTCTCCCACGGGTTCAGGAATGCGGTTATTCGCGCGAGCCTGTAAGGCTCTTGAAGAAGCTTTATTACCACCGGCACTGCAAGCGCAAGGAGCACAAGGAGGTACCTCATGCGTATGCCTGAGATGTAAAGCATGCTCAGAGTAAGAACCCCCAGCGTCATGGTAGAGCCGAAATCAGGCTGTAAAAGAAATATGCATTGAAACATGAGCATCACTGAAACAGGAACGGCAAAGCAGTAAAACCTGTCCGCCCTGTAACCCTGCCCGGACATAAACCGTGCAAGGAATATCACCATCGCAAGCTTTACGAGTTCCGAGGGCTGGAATGTCGAGGGCCAGAGCCTTAACCACCTCTTGGCCTTCCCCGCGGTCACCCCCATGCCCGGCACGAACACAAGGAGAAGCAGCGCCAGCGAAAGCACAAGGAGCGGCACGGCGAGCTTTCTCAGGGTCTCGGGCCTCAGCCTGTATGCGGCATACATCATGGCGAAGCTGACCATCATTGTGAACAGGTGATTGGTAAAGTAATGGAACTCGGAGATGCTCTTCTCCTTGGCCGGCGTTAATACGGCAGTGGAGCTGTATATCATGAGCGTTCCAAAGCCCATAAGCAGGAGCGCGGTCGTGAGAAGCCACCTGTCATATGTCTTAAAAGGCATCACAGTGAAGCCACCGCCTCTTTAAACTTCATCCCCCTGTCCTTAAAGTCATGGAACATATCAAAGCTCGCGCATGCCGGAGAAAGGAGCACCACGTCCCCTTTCTCGGCAAGCCTCCTTGAAAGCTCCACGGCCTCTTTCATATCGCCGGAGAAACGGCATTCGGTCAGGTCGGAGACGGCATCTTTTATCTTTTCCCTTGCCTCCCCTATCAGTACCGCGGCCCTGATTTTTTTTGCCGCAGGCCGGAGCAGGCTGAAATCCCCTGCCTTGTCCCTTCCCCCTGCGATGAGGACAACCGGGCTCTCAAACCCTTCAAGGGACTTTATGACAGCAGCCACGTTTGTGCCCTTTGAGTCGTTTATGTACCTTACGCCGTCAAGCTCCCTTACGAACTCAAGCCTGTGCTCAAGCCCTTCAAACTCCACGAGCGCATCCCTTACTGCATCCACGGGGCAGCCTGCAAGGAGAGCCATGGCGGAGGCCGCCATGGCATTCTCCAGGTTATGAACCCCTTTTATCCGTATCTCACCGGCCTTTATAACCGCACCGTCGTAAGGGCCGGACGGGCCTATGTTGGAATATATAATTCCGTCCTTTGAGTAGACCCCTCTTACCTCTTTTTCCCTGCTGAAGAAAAAAACCCGCGCCTTTATGTCCTTGCCGAGGAGTTTCATGGTTTCGGCATCGTCCCTGTTTAAGACCAGAAAGTCCTCCTCCGCCTGATTCATGGCGATGCGCGCCTTGGCCTCCCTGTACTCATCCATTGAGCGGTGCCTATCGAGGTGGTCAGGGGTGATGTTAAGGACTGCCGCGCCTCTGGGCCGGAACTCCGAGACGGCCTCAAGCTGGAAACTCGATACCTCCACCACTATGCAGCCGGCGCCTGCGATATTGCCAATCTCCCCGGTTATTGCGTTTCCGATGTTGCCGCCAAGCAGGGTCTTGATGCCGCCCCTGTTGAGCATTAGGTTCAGGAGGGCGGTTGTTGTGGATTTGCCGTTCGTCCCTGTGACCGCATAAAACGGCAGGGGGCGGCTCATGAGGTATGCAAGCTCAAGCTCTCCGATAACCTTTATGCCCTTGAGCCTTGCCCTCTTAAGCGGCTCTATATCCGCAGGCACGCCCGGGCTTATCACAATCAGGTCGCAGTTCTCAAGCATTTCATCGGGATGCCCGCCTAAGAAGAGCCTCACAGAAGGCGGCAGTTTCTCCATGAACTCCTTCAGTTCTCCTTCCGGGCGGCTATCCGTGACAGCCACATCCGCACCCGCCTGCACGAGCAGGCCAGCGGCCCCGGCCCCGCTTATTCCCAACCCTATTACAAGGACTTTTTTACCTTTTATCTGCACCCTTCTCCTTCCGGCGCTCATGTTCTGTGTCTTTTTGCATTGCTATTGCGCTTCTTTTTCCCGCTGTTTTGGGATGTCTTGCCGCTTGAGACCTTTAACCTGGGGCCTTTCTTATAGACCACCTTCCTGACGGTTTCGGCATTGCCTGTCTTTGTGATGTAGACCACAGGCTCTTTCTTTCCGGCAAGGGTATCAAAGCCCTCTTCCATCAGGCTCTCGAATTCCCTCCAGAGGGCCTTTCTGTTTGGTGTTCCTAACATGGCGGCTATCAGAGTTTCGTCTTCCCTCTGGGCGGCGCACACGAAGCAGTGTCTTGCCTTGTTCGTGTATCCGGTCTTGCCGCCGATGAGTCCCTCGTCCTGCCACAGGAGCTTGTTTGTGTTTTCAAGCGAGATGCTTCTGTCCCGTTCTGTGGATACCTCGACGGACTTTGTGTTTATAATCCCTTTTATGGCAGGGTAAAGGAGCGCCTGTCTCATTATCTTTGCGAGGTCCAGCGCAGTCGTGCGCTGTCCCTTCCCCGGAAGGCCGGTGGCGTTTATAAATCTCGTGTCCTTAAGCCCCATAAGCGCGGCCTTACTGTTCATGAGCTTGACGAATTCGGCCTCAGAGCCTGCCGCACCCTCGGCAAGGGCTGTGGCCGCATCGTTTGCCGACATAAGCAGCGCCGCATAAAGCAGAGTCCCCACCTTGACCGTCTCGCCCGGCAGCAGGTTTATCTTGGTGGGCGCAGCGCCGGCAGCCCTCCTGCTTATGGTCACAACCTTGTCCATGCCGACCCTGTCGAGGACGACCATGGCGGTCATCAGCTTTGTCGTGCTTGCCGGGGGGAGCCTCAGGTTGGGGTTTTTTGCGAATAATATCCTGCCTGTTTGGGCCTCCATGACCACCGCGGCCTTTGAGGATATATCGTAGCCTGAGGCATTCGCCGCAAAAAGCATGAGGCAGGCGGCGGCAGATAGAAACGCCATTGCCTTTTTGCCGCAGTCGGGTTTCATTTCCTTTTTCACCTCATCTCACTTTCAGCGTTGCAAGGCTTAAAAGCGCAAGCATTATCCCCACTATCCAGAACCTTACGATTACCTTTGGCTCCGGCCACCCCTTTAGTTCAAAATGATGGTGTATCGGCGCCATCCTGAATATCCTCCTTCCGGTGAGCTTGTACGAGGCCACCTGAAGTATCACCGAGAGTGTCTCAACCACGAATATGCCGCCCACGACCGCAAGGACTATCTCATGCTTTGTGATTACCGCAATGGTGCCCAGAGCGCCCCCGAGCCCCAGCGAGCCGACATCTCCCATGAAGATGTCCGCGGGGTAGGAGTTATGCCACAGAAACCCCAGCGCCGCGCCGAACATCGCTCCGCAGAACACCGTAAGCTCGCCTGTGGTCGGCAGGTAGAGCACCTGCAGGTAATTGGCAAGCCCGCTATGGCCTGAGATGTAGACGAGCACGGTGTTTGCAAGCGTCGCTATGGCTACAAGGCCGATTGCAAGGCCGTCTATGCCGTCCGTGAGGTTCACGGCATTTGATGCGCCGACGACTACGAGCATTGCAAACGGTATGTAGAAAAGCCCGAGGTCAAAGAGCCATTTCTTAAAGAACGGCACGCTGAGCACTGCTGTAAAAGGGTCTTCCGGGTTTATGTAAAGAAAAAGTGCGATTGCAAAGGAAAGGACTATCTGCGCCCCGAACTTATAGCACGGCCTCATGCCCTTGGGATTCCTCTTTGCGACCTTCATGTAATCGTCAACGAAACCGATGGCGCCGAAGCCCACGAGGGACATGAGCATGACGAGGATGTATGTGTTTTCGAGGTTCCCCCACAGAAGCACGGCGATTATTATAGAGGCGATTATGGCGAGGCCTCCCATCGTAGGTGTGCCTGCCTTGCCGGTGTGCTGTTTCGGGCCGTCCTCCCGTATCTGTTGCGTAATGTTCAGCCTTTTAAGTGCCCTTATCAGCACAGGGCAGAGGATGTATGCAAGGAACGCTGCAGTTATGACCGCAAGGGCGGTCCTGAATGTTATATACCTGAATACATTGAAGGGCGAATATGCCTCATGGAAGCTGTAAAGCAGCTTATAGAGCATCCTTAAGCGCCTCCTCCATACGCATGGCCCTTGAGCCCTTGACGAGAATGGTGTCGCCTTCTTTATGCTCCCTGAGTACTATCCGCCGCGCCTCTATGGAGTTTGCGGCCTTTATCTTTTCCCCTGAAAACTCATCCGCGGCAAGCGCCATGAGAGGGCCTACGGCTATAAAGAGGTCTACCGGAAGCCCGGACATCCACGCCCCCAGTTTCCTGTGCGCCTCCTCCGCGTATGAGCCCAGTTCAAGCATGTCCCCGAGCACTGCCACAGCCCTTTTCCCCCTGAGCCTTAGCATCTCCTTTACAGCCTCTTCCATAGAGGCGGGGTTTGCGTTGTAGACGTCGCTTAAGACGGTCGCGCCGTCAGTGGACTTTATCTCAAACCTCATGGGCACGCCGGTGAAGGCCTCAAGCCCGTTTCTGATTTCATCAAGTCCGGCGCCGAGCGCGTGCGAAATGGAACCTGCGGCAAGGGCGTTATAGATATTGAACATCCCTCCCACCTTGAGGTTGACCCTTACCCGGCCCCCAGGCGCATGAAGGGTAAACGCCGAGCCTTCTTCGGCCTGCACTATGTCCGCCGCATATATGTCCGAGCCTGCGATGTTGTTGATGGCGTATCTTATGACCCTGCCGCCGTAGCGCCCCATACCGTCAAGCAAAAAAAGGTCGTCGGCGTTTACCGCAACCGTTTTGACAAAATCCAGCATTTCAAGCTTTGTGCGCCTCAGGGTCTCGATGCTGCCGAACCCTTCAAGATGCGCATACCCTATGTTTGTGAGCACTCCGTAGTCCGGCCCGGCGATTCCGCAGAGCTCTTTTATGTCCCCTGGCCGGCTTGCGCCCATCTCAAGCACTGCCATGTCGTGGGTTGAGTTGAGCCTGACGAGGCTCAGGGGCAGGCCTATCTGGTTGTTCAGGTTCCCGGTGTTTTTAAGCACAGTGTGTTTTGCCGAGAGGATGGCTGAAATCATCTCCTTTGTCGTGGTCTTTCCGTTTGTCCCTGTTATGCCGATTACGGGTATGCCTTTTTTTCTCCTGAGAAAACGGGCTATATCCTGAAGCGCCTTCAGGGTGTCGTCCACGCATATTAGGGTTTTGCCCTTAAGCGGCTCTGCGGGCTGGATGCTCAGGAGGGCGCCCTCGCCCTTTTTCAGCGCAGGAGGGATGAAGTCGTGTCCGTCGAACCTTTCGCCTTTAATCGCCACGAAGAGTTCGCCCGTGGCAATGGTTCTTGAGTCTATGGAGATGCCGCTGAAGCCTTCCGCCCCGCCTGAGATGCGCCTGCCGCCGGTTGCCTCTATGATGTCGTTGGTCATCAGCTTTCCCATCAGTTTTTTCTCTGTCTCAGGGCCTTCTCCGCCGCTTCCCTGTCGCTGAAAGGAAGCCTCACCCCGGCAGTCTCCTGATAATCTTCATGGCCTTTGCCCGCTATCAGGACTATATCCTGGGGAGTTGCCTCCATTACCGCCAATCTGATGGCCTCCCGCCTGTCTGAAACTACCTTATAGTTTTTTTCTGAAATCCCCGCCTCTATCTCCCTGATAATCCCCATCGGGTCTTCGCCTCTGGGGTTGTCGGATGTTATGAAGGCGATGTCGCTCAGCTCAGTGGCCACACTACCCATTGCGGGCCTTTTGCCCCTGTCGCGGTCCCCGCCGCAGCCAAAGACGGTGATGACCCTGCCTTTTGTGAGTTCCCGTGCAGTGGTTATGAGCCTCCTTAGGGCGTCTTCCGTATGGGCGTAATCCACTACGCAGATGAAACCCATGCCGCTGTCTATCTTCTCGAACCTGCCTTTGGCGTGGCCCGTCTGCCTTACAGCCCTTTTTATATCTTCCCATCCTATGCCCATTGCAACCGATGCGCCTGCTGCCGAGAGGATGTTGTAAACATTCGGGATGCCTATCATCGGGGATTCTACGCTGAACGCGTCCGCCCCGCTCCGTATGGTAAATGTCAGCCCCTCGAATGAATTTTTAATGTCCGAGGCTGTCAAATCCGCGCCGGGCTCAAGCCCGTATGTAAGTATCCGGACGCCTGAGTTCATGAGGCCGTCTTTAAGCCTTCTTCCGTAAGGGTCGTCGGTGTTTATCACTGCCGTCCCCCCGCGCTCGAGGAGTTCGGCAAAGAGCCTTTTTTTGGCGCTGAAGTAGTTTTCCATGGTGCCGTGGAAATCGAGGTGGTCCCTTGTGAGGTTTGTAAAGACCGCAACCTTAAAGCGCGTATGGTCCGCCCTCTTAAGGGAAAGGGCGTGGGACGACACCTCGGAGACGACATGCGAGCATCCCGCCTTGAGCATCCCGGCAAGCAGGCCCTGAAATTCCACGGCCTCCGGAGTGGTGTGCGTGGCAGGGTAGGAGAGGTCTCCTATCTGGTAGTTTATAGTGCCTATAAGTCCTGTTTTTTTCCCTGAGTGTTCGAGCACCGACTTTATCAGGAAGGCGGTGGTGGTCTTTCCGTTTGTGCCGGTTACGCCCGCAACCGTCAGCCTCAGAGAGGGCCTTCCGTAGAAGTTGTTTGAGATGAGGGCGAGGGCGTCCCTTGCGTCTTTAACGCGTATATGGCCGCAGCCGCCTTCCCGAGGGGTTCGCAACCCTTCCTGATGGGTCTCCGAGACCACTGCCGTGGCGCCTCTCTTTATGGCATCAGGGATGAAGTCGCAGCCGTCATGCAGTAGCCCGCTTACGGCTATAAAGAGGTATCCGGGCCGGACCTGCCTTGAGTCATAGCTCAGTCCCTCAATCTCCATACCGGTATCCGCGCTTGATTGGAGTATTTCCATATCCTTTATAAGGCCCTTTAATGTCATTGCCTGCTGCCCTCTGCCCTGACGGTCAGGATGTTCTGCTCCACGGAGTCGTCGCGGGGCACATTCAGGTATGCAAGGCTTTTTTCCGCTATGTTCTTGAATACCGGCGCTGCCACCAGCCCTCCGTAATATCCCCCCTTCGGGTCGTATATGACGACTATTAGGGCCATCTTCGGGTCCTCCGCCGGCACGAACCCCACGAAGGAGCTTGCGTACTTTCCCTTTGAATAGCCCCCGGAGTTGCCGTCCCGCATGACCGCGGTCCCCGTCTTTCCGGCCACGCGGTTGCCGTCTACTGCCGCCTCAAATGCCGTGCCGTCCTGTTCGGTCACGGCCATGAGAATCTCTTTAAGTGCGGCTGCCGTCTTTGCGGACACCGCCCGCTTGCCGGCATCGGGCTTAAGCTCAATCATGGGGTAGCCTTCCGGTGTCCGTATCTCGGAGACCACATGGGGCGTAACGAGCACCCCGCCGTTTGCTATGGCCGAATATGCCCTAAGGACCTGAAGCGGAGTGACCGCCACCCCGTAACCTATTGACAGCGAGGCCGTTGCAACCTCGGAAGGGCTTTCACGGGTTATCCAGCCCTTGGCCTCGCCCGGAAGGTCAATGCCTGTCTTTTCCCCGAAGCCGAAATTCTCCGCCTGCCTTACCATCTTATTCCTGCCGAGTTCAAGCCCTATCATGATAGTGCCCACGTTGGAGGACTTCTGAACTACCTCCTTGAACGAGAGCACGCCTTGCCTGTGGGAGTCCTTTATGGTCCATTTGCCCACTTTTATCGAGCCTTTGGAGCAGTCGAACCTGTCTTCAGGCCTTACGGCTCCGGCCTCTATGGCGGCTGCGGCCATCACAAGCTTAAACGTGGAGCCGGGCTCGTAGAGGTCTGCTACAGCCCCGTTGCGCCTCATTTGGCTGCTGGATTCCGCAGGGCTGTTGGGGTCGTAGGTGGGCCTGTTTGACATGGCAAGTATCTCTCCCGTATAGGGGTTCATCATCACAGCCACGGCATTGGAGGCATTCCACTTAAGCATCGCTTCTTGGAGTTCCTCCTCCACTATGTACTGGAGTCCGCTGTCCACGGTAAGCACTATGCTGTTTCCCCTTGCCTGAGTGTCCATGCCTTCTGATATCTGCATGCCGCTGGCGTCCCGCAGCACCATAACCATGCCTCCCGGTTTTCTCAGGGTGTCGTCGTACCTCAGTTCCACCGCCTCAAGCGGCTGGTTGTCTATGCCCACTAAGCCGACGACGTGGCTCATAAGCCTGCCTTCGGGGTAGAACCTTTGAAGTTCTGTCTTAAATCCTATGCCTTCAAGCTCAAGCCTTTTTATATGCCCTGCGACATCAGGGTCAAGCTTCCTTCTTATCCACGTAAAGCCCCTGCCGGAGGAAAACGTCTTGAGCAGGGTTTTGTGCTCAATGGCCGTGAGCTTTGAAATCATAGCGGCTGCCTTGCCCGGGGCATCCATATTCTTCGGTTCGCAGTAAAGCGACTCTGTCTCCACATTCACTGCAAGCTCCCTCCCCCTCCTGTCGTAAATCGTCCCCCTTGCCACCTCTATATCCCTGCTGACAACCTGCTGAAGCCTTGCCGCCCTCGACAGCCTCTCGTGGTTTAAAAGCATGATGTCGGCAAGCCTCACAAGCACTAAAACGAAACCAAAGGCAATGATTGTGCTAAGGATTACCGCCCTTTTGTTCATTTAATAGAGGATTCCCCCTGATTGAAACATTATAAGTTCCCCCGTCCGTGTTTCTTTTTACGTAAAAGACCTTCTTTCTGTCCGGGAAGGACAGTTCTGCAAGCTGTATCCCCCTTGCCTGCACCTCGCCCACGGAGAGGGCCGATGCCCTTTTGGCTATAAGCGCCTTTTTCTCCCTGAGCGCTGCTGTCTTTTCCTTCTCGAGCATGCCGATGCGGTACTCCACCCTGACGATATTGGAACGGAGCCAGACCAGCCCGAAGACGCCCAGTACGATTAGGAAGGCAAGGAGGGGATGCACAAGGTGCGACAGCATGCTTTTGTGCGTCCTTGAGGTCATAGTTTCTCCCCTGCCCTCAGTTTTGCGCTCCTTGACGAGGGGTTTTCCCGTATCTCTTCCAGAGACGGCGTAAGCGGCTTTTTTGTCAGTATCCTCATGACCCCCTGCCTTGCGGCCTCTTTCATGAAGTTTTTTGCCACCCTGTCTTCGAGCGAGTGGTATGAGACAATAACGAGCCTTCCGCCCTGCCTGAGCATGTCCGATGCGGCCCTGAGGCCTTCTCCAATTTCATCAAGCTCCCTGTTGACCGCTATCCTTATGGCCTGAAACGTCCTTGTCGCAGGATGGATTCTGCCCCTTTTGCCGTAGGCCCTTTCGGCAATCCCTGCAAGCTCGCCCGTAGTTCTTATGGGCCTCTCCGAGACTATTCTCCTTGCTATCTTTGCAGACAGCCTTTCCTCGCCGTATTCCGTGAGTATCCTCCTCAGTTCCTTCTCAGGGTAGGAGTTGACTATCTTCTCCGCGGTAAGCTCCTGCGCCGTGTCCATCCTCATGTCTAAGGGCTCGTCCCTCAGGAAGCTGAATCCTCTTTGCTCCTGCTTAAGCTGCATCATCGAGACCCCTAAATCAAACAGTATGCCGTCCACCTTTAGACCCCCGAGCGCCTCATGGATGCCTGAAAAATGCGCCTTCTTAATCGTGCACCTTCCGTCCCTGAGCCTTTCGGCAGCCATCATCAGAGCCGCCTCGTCCCTGTCCGTTCCGATGAGCCTTCCCCCCGGGCCGATGCGCCTGAGTATCTCCTCCGAGTGTCCGCCGAGGCCGACCGTTGCGTCCACATATGTGCCATCCTCCCGAAGGTTAAGAAAATCCATCACCTGCCTGAACATCACCGGCAGATGAACAGCCTCTTTATCTTTAGAGCCCAAAATCGCTCAAGGCCGCCTCGTATGCCTTTATGTCTATCTTCGAGATGTCGGTGACCCCGTCCCAGAGCTTTCTGTCCCAAAGCTCTATCTTGTCTATCTGGCCCACTATCACGACCTCGCCGTTTATTTCCGAGTCCTGCCTGTGGGCCGAGGGTATGAGTATTCTGCCCTGCTTGTCCACTTCCATCTCCACGGCAGAGGCTATGACCCTCCGTGCGAAATATTTGATGTGCTCGTTTGTGCGGGGCAGGGCCTTTACCTTCTCTAAAAGCCTGCCCCATTCCTCAAACGGATATATATGGAGGCATCTTTCCGAGGCGGCGTTCGTAATATAGAGATTGGGGCTGTAGTTTACGGAGATTATCTCCCTGAACGGCGCGGGGATGATTATCCGGCCCTTTGGGTCTACTGTGTAATAATACTTTCCAGAGAAAGCAGGCACTTGGCCCTCCACTTCCTACCACTTTCTACCACATAAATATAAGGATTACGGGACATGTTGTCAAGGGGAAAATCAATAAAAATGTAGTATTCCATATTTTGCGGTTTGCTCCGGCGGGTAATACTATATGGTGGGGCAGAGGAAGTGTGGGATAACGGAGATGAAGGCGGGGGGTTTTAGCCTGAGGGCGATTGTTGAATGTAGGATATCATAATACCTGCTTTTTCAAGCACCCGGTTTATCTCAGCCGGCATTTGGCTCATGTCTCCTGCAAGGTAGGAATCTTCAGCTATAAGCTTTATTACCTTCAGCATGAATTCCTTTTTATGAGAACTCATCCTGTCAAGTGTTTCAATCTTTTGCATGTAAAAATCCCTTGATGCCCTGCCAAGCTCATTCCTCACCTCATTTAGTGTCATATTCTTTGGCTTTAGGACAGGCTCAACGAGATTATATCTGCTGTAGTCAGTAACCTCTATATATGGTTTAAGCTCAGGATATATATCCGAGTAAGGCCATGGGGCTATGGCAAGGAAAAATGCAAGGTCAGGGTTATAGTGCTTGGCAAGCTCAACTGTCTGCCTCATGCTCTCATGGGTGTCATCAGGCATGCCCAGAACGAATGAGGTTTCAGAGACCATGTCCTCAGCATTTATAAGGTCAAGTGCCTTTTTTGACTCTTCCACCTTGATGTTTTTCTTAAATATATCGAGTGTGCTTTGTGAAATGGACTCCACACCCACATATATATGGTCAACCCCTGCCTGTCTGTACTTCCACATAATGTCCTCATCCCTTAAGATGTCAGAAACCCTTGTCTCAAGAAGGAGCTTTGTATCAAGCTTTCTTTCAATCTTGAGGTCAAGTATTCTCTTCCATCTCTCCCTTGACAGCGTGGGGGTTTCATCGGCAAGCATGACGACATTG
>JAUXOF010000025.1 GCA_030682405.1 Thermodesulfovibrionales bacterium | reverse complement strand
CGCATAATGATGCACAAACCCCGTCTGGATTTTTCTCAGCTTGTCGCTTAAAAAGCCTATGGATTTGGGCACTCCGTTGACAATGCCCTCTATGATTTTGCCGTCGGTAAATCCAAGTATTACATTCCTTGCAATCCAGAATGTGGGCCTCACAATCATGAAACTGTAAAACTCATCAACGTAGTACTTGTTCCAGAGTATCCTGTGAGGGGTCTTGAACGCCGAAGCCAGCCTGACAGGGATATCGGGCCTCTTAAGGTAAAGCCATGCCGCGGCTCCTATTCCGAGAAGCCCTCCTATGATGGAGACGGCCATGACCATTATCTCCTCGCCGTGGGTTCCCTCGCCGTGCGGATGGCCCACGACCGGCGCAAGGAACTCCCCGAATTTGTCCGAATGCTCAATTCCGAACATCCCGCCAATAAGGGGCGGAATGCCTACCCAGCCTGATGCCACCGCGCCTACGGCCAGAATGACAAGGGGCAGGGTCATGGATCTTGGGGATTCATGAAGGTGATGCTCCTGTTCGTGCGTGCCGCGGAAGCTCCCGTGGAATGTTACAAATACCGCCCTGAAAGAATAAAACGCCGTAAGAACTGCGGTTATCGTGCCCAACACCCAGACGAACTGGCCCACGCCGCCCCCGGAATAAGCCCTCCAGAGGATTTCGTCCTTGCTGAAAAACCCTGCAAGGCCCGGCACCCCTGCAATGCTCAGGGACGCAATGAGGAAGGTCCAGTATGTCCACGGCATGTATTTTCTGAGCCCACCCATCTTCTGGATGTCAAGCTCCCCTGACATCGCGTGCAGCACGCTGCCTGCGCCCAGAAAGAGCAGGGCCTTGAAAAACGCATGCGTGAAGAGGTGGAATATGCCTGCCGCATATGCGCCCACCCCGCAGGCAAGGAACATGTATCCGAGCTGGCTTATAGTAGAGTAGGCGATAATCCTCTTTATGTCGTTCTGCACAAGGGCTATGGTGGCCGCAAAGAGCGCGGTAACCGCGCCTATGACGGCTACGACGCTCATGGCCGTGTGCGAGAGGCTGAATATGGCGTTGCACCTTGCCACCATGAAAACGCCGGCAGTGACCATTGTGGCGGCATGTATGAGCGCGCTGACCGGTGTGGGGCCTTCCATCGCATCCGGAAGCCACACATGAAGCGGCATCTGCGCTGATTTCCCCACTGCCCCGCACAAAAGCAGCAGTGCAATAAGCGTGACGAGGTTAACGTCATAGCCTAAGATATTTATGGTGTTTCCGGCTATTCCGCTTACCGCTCCGAAGACCGGCGCGTAATGAAGCGTGCCGAATGTAAGGAATATCATTATAACCCCGAGGCCAAAACCTAAATCACCGAACCTGTTTACGATGAACGCCTTCTTGCCCGCATCAGATGCGGACTTCTTTTCGTACCAGAAGCCTATCAGGAAGTAGGAGCAAAGCCCCACCGCCTCCCAACCGAAATAGAGCTGGAGGAAGTTGTTGGCCATCACGAGCATGAGCATGGAAAACGTAAAGAGGCTCAGATACGAAAAGAACCTGGGGTATCCCTTGTCCCCGTGCATGTAGCCTACGGAGTAGATATGCACAAGGCTGCTTACGGTCGTCACCACTATGAGCATGACCGCCGTAAGGGGGTCTACGAGGAAGCCCACCGAGACCTTGAACCCCCCGGATATGATCCATGAGTAGAGGTCCCCGCTTAAATTCTTTCCGGCCATAACGTCGGAGAGGGTAAAAAGCGAGATTACCCACGAGCCTAACACCGCCGGCACCGCGACCCAGTGCGCCTTGTCCTTGATGAGCCTTCCGCCCAGAAGGATGTTGATTACAAACGCCGCAAGCGGCAGAAACGGAATCAGCTCGTAAGTTTTCATGGCCCCTTATCCTTTCATCTCATTCATCTCATCCGCATGCACGGTTGCCTTGTTGCGGAAGAGGGAGATGATTATCGCAAGCCCTATGGCCGCCTCGGCGGCAGCCACCGTGATTACGAAAAAGCTCAGTATATGCCCCCTCAGGTCCTGCAGATAGTAGCTGAAGGAGATAAGGCTGATGTTGACGGCATTCAGCATAAGCTCTATGGACATGAACATAATTATGATATTTCTCCTCGTGAGGAACCCTGCGACCCCTATCGCAAAGACCGCTGTTGCAAGCCATATGTACCACTCTAAAGGAACCATTGACACCTCACGATTTAAGCCTTTTTTTAGCGAGCACGACAGCGCCCACTATTGCAACAAGGAGAATGACCGATGCTATCTCAAACGGATACAGAAACTCCGTGTAAAGCAGCTTGCCGAGCGCCACGGTATGGGTCTCGGATGCAATCACATCCGGGCTGAATACCCCCTTTGCGCCCAATGGTATGGAACTCAGCGTCATAAGGAAAATTGCCGATATGGCAATTGAAAGCAAAACCCCTACCGCCCACAGGCTTATATACCTGTGCTCGGTGACTTCTTCCTTGAGGTTCAGCATCAGGACGACGAAAAGGAAAAGCACGAGTATGGCCCCGGCATAGACTATTATCTGTATGGCGGCAAGGAACTCGGCGTTCAGGGTCAGGTAGAGGGCTGCGATGTGAAAGAAAAGGACGAGCATGAAGATTACGCTGTGCACGGGGTTTTTCCTCGTTATCACCGCAAGCGACAGGGCGACGATGGCAAACGCAAAATATAAAAACAATACCTGTGGCAACATCTATCCTTCCCTCTTTCTGAACATGGGCTGCCCGTCGTAGGCGCGGTAATCATCGGCAGTAGGGTGCCAGAACTTCTTGAAATACTCCTCGCCCTTGGGCCCCGCCATGTACTTATTCCAGTTAGCCATCAGCTTCTCCTTTGTCATATAAAGGGCCTCCCTCGAGTAGTCGGTATACTCATAATGCTCGGTGAGCACAATGGCGCCGACAGGGCATGCCTCCACGCAGAAGGCGCAGTAAATGCACCGCGTAAGCTCGATTTCGTACCGTTCGGCGAACTTTTTATTGTCAGGGCCTTCCGTGGAATAGATGTAAATGCACTGCGAAGGGCATATGGCGGCGCAGAGGCCGCATGCGATGCATTTCTCTTTCCCTGTGGCAGGGTCCACCACAAGGGCGTGCAAGCCCCTGAAGCCCGGCATTGCGGGATGCTTCTCCTCCGGGTACTGCCTTGTAACCGCAGGGGAAAGCATGGATTTAAACGTCAGGGCCATCCCCTTGAGTATCTCGGTGAAGAAAATAGTTTTTATAATCTTTTTGAATTCCAACCCTTACCTCTCAAGTAAGTATTTTTATTACGCCGGTTATCACGATGTTCAGAAGCGTAAGGGGTATCATAATCTTCCACCCTAATGCCATGAGCTGGTCATACCTGTATCTGGGGACCGTCGCCCTTACCCAGTAGAATAAAAAGACAATGCAGTATACCTTCACCAAAAGCCATGCAAACGGGATGTACGGTATCTGAAACGGGCCGTTCCAGCCGCCGAGATAGCATATGGCCCCAAGCAACGCCATTAGTATCATCCCGATATACTCAGCCGCGAAGAACAGTGCAAAGCGCATCCCGCTGTATTCCACAAAGTAGCCTGCGACGAGTTCGCTCTCGGCCTCGGGCAGGTCAAAGGGTGTCCTGTTCGTCTCTGCAAAGGCCGCCACCATAAAGACGAAGAACCCTAAGAATTGCGGGAAAATGTACATCTTAAGGGGGTATGCCTGCTGCGCCTTCACGATGTCGGTGAGGTTCAGTGAGCCGGCCATCATGACGACCCCCACAAGGCTCAGGCCCATGGCTATCTCATAGCTTATCACCTGCGCCGATGACCTCAAGCCGCCGAGGAACGAGTACTTGGAGTTTGAAGACCATCCGGCCATGATGATGCCGTATGCCCCGATCGATGACATGGCAAGTATGAAAAGAAGCCCTATGTTCAGATTGGCTATTACAAATCCATTGAAGAAGGGTATCACTGCCAGCGAGGACATGGCGGCAAAGACCGCTATTACAGGCGCTATGTAAAACAGCGGCTTGTCCGCCTGTGCGGGGATTATGTCTTCCTTAAAGAAAAGCTTTACGAAATCGGCTATGGGCTGAAGAATACCGTGCGGGCCGACCCTCATGGGGCCGAGCCTGACCTGCATATGGCCTATCGCCTTCCTCTCAAAGTATGTGGCATAGGCCACATGCGTCATCACAACCGCGACGACTGCCGCTATCTTAAGTATGATTATCCCTATATTTATCAGGACATCGAGGGTGCCGGCGGAGAATATGGCAAACCACATCAAAAATATGAATTCGAGGATATCTGTCACTATATGGTCCATATCATTCCTTTTCTATGGAAATCTGCCGGCCCTCAGTCAGGGGAGACTTAGTTACAGGATCCAGCCTGTAACCGGTCAGGCTGAATAAGCCTCTGCCTTCGAAATTATTTGAAACGAACGCTGCCGGGCCGTCAATGCCTCTGTCAATTTTGACTTTAAGGCTAAGCGACCCTTTTTCCGTTGAAACCTTTGCGAAGTCTCCGTCTTTAAGATTAAGCCCTGAAGCGGTTGCGGGGCTTAATCTGAGAACCGCCTCAGGGGAGATGCTGTTTAGGGCCGGCGATTTCCTGCTTAATGTTCCTGAATGGAATAAGGGTTTTTCGAGCATCAGGCAAAGCCCTTCCTCGGCAGGCGACGTGAAGGCATCCGCACTTAGCTCCGGGAAGCTGAACCAGTTTTTATGGGGCTCTCCCTTGTAAGGCCAGAGGTTATCCCCCCCCTCTATATCGGCATATGTAAGCCCGGCATGAAGCGGAGAGACCCGCGCTATCTCCTTCATGATATCAGCCGCCTTGCCGTAAGGCATCTTAAGCCCGATTCTTTTGCCGACCTCGGCAACTATCTTCCAGTCCTCCATCCCGGTTATGCTTATCGCCTTTTTAAGGCGCTGGATTTTTCTTTCGGCGTTGGTATATGTGCCGTCCTTCTCTATCCAGCTTAAGGCCGGCAAGACCACATCCGCCATGCGGGCCGTCTCGGTCATGAATATGTCCTGCACCACGAGGAAGTCAAGCCTTCTTAACGCCTCTTCCGTGTTTTTAGTGTCCGGGAGGTTGAAGGCGGGGTTTTCTCCCATAACATACATTGCCTTTATACCGCCTGAAGATGCGGCCTGAATCATTTCCATCAGTGTCAGGCCCTCATCGGCAGGGATGTCAATGCCCCAAGAGGCCCCGCATTTTTTCCTCAGGCCTTCCTCGGCCAGCGGCCTTCCGCCGGGAAGCATGTCCGGCAGGCATCCCATGTCAACAAGACCCTGCTCGTTCGGTCGTTCGGACATAAGATAAATCCTTGCATTGAGGATATATGAAAGGACGGAAACAAGCATGGCCGTGTCTTTATTCCCGCCCGCCTCCCTGCCTACGACTATAGAAACGGAAGATGCGCCTGCAAGCTGCTTTGCAAGCCTGCCGATATCTTCGGCAGAGAGCTTGCATGCGGCTGCCGCATCATCAGCCGAAGGCAGATGCATTACGGTTATCTTTTCTTCAAGCGGCCTGTTTCCGCCTGGCAGGGATTTCTTGTCCTTGAGGATTGCTGAAATGAGCCCTCCCATGACAACCCCGTCTGCTTGAGGATGGGGGAGCAGCCCTGCCGTCCTATGCCTGCCGAGACCGGGCGCATGGCCGATGGTTATCACCTTTGCGCCCTTTTTGAAGGCCATTCTTATATGCACGCCGAGCACGGGATTGACCTCGGAGGGGTCGCCTCCGACAACCAACACCGCATCGGAATCTGCAATGCCGGACAGGGGGGTCGAGGTCACGCCCGGGCCGAGCATCCCCTCAAAAATCCGCTGGCCGCCTGCAAATCCCATTCTTGCGATGGAGTCTATGTTGTTGCTGCCGAGCCCCCTGATGAGTTTCTGGAATGCATAGTTGTCCTCGTTGGTGCACCTTGCGCCGGCAATGCCCGCTATGGCATTGCCGCCGGAGGAGTTCTTTATATCCTTAAGGCGGCTTGCGACCGTGTCCAACGCCTCTTCCCATGAGGCGGGTTGGAGCTTGCCGTTCTTCTTTATAAGGGGGTTTTTGAGCCTTTCTCCGCTGCCGACATACTCATAGCCGAACCTGCCCCTGTTGCAGAGCAGTCCTTTGTTTGAGCCGAGTCCTAACTTCGGCACTACACGCATCAGGGCATTGTCCCTTACCTGCGCTATCATCGTGCATCCTACGCCGCAGAAAGGGCAAACCGTCTGAATCTCATCGGTCACCTGCCACGACCTGTAGCTGTACCTGTGAAGCCTTGACATTATCGCCCCCACAGGGCATACCGTCAGGCAGTTGCCGCAGTATTCGCAATCGAACCTCTCTCCGGAGAAGGGCTCCATGCTGGAGTGGTTTCCCCTGTTGGTGACGGCGATTGCGGATGCGCCCTGAATGCCGCTGCACATCCTCACGCACCTTGTGCACATAATGCAGCGCTCCTGATTTCTCACAATAAGCGGGTCATTAAGACCCTCCGGGTGCCGTATCTTAGGCTCCTTGAACCTCCCTGCGGTGGGCCCGTACTGCATCACATAGTCCTGAAGCTTGCATTCTCCGGCCTTATCGCAAACAGGGCAGTCAAGGGGGTGGTTTATCAGAATGAACTCAAGCACCGACCGCCTTGCATTTGATATCGTCTCGGACTCGGTCATTACGACCATGCCGTCGGTTACAAAGAGGGTGCATGCGGTCTGAAGCCTCGGCATCTTCTCCACCTCGACAAGGCACATCCTGCATCCGCCCCACTGCTCTAAGATGCCGTGGTGGCAGAAATGCGGTATCTTTATGCCGTTTGCCTTTGCCGCCTCAAGTACCGTCACGGGCCTTTCAAGCCGAATTTCTTTGTTGTTTATGGTAATCGTTATCATTTCTTGTATTTGCACCCTTTTTTCTCTATATGTTCCTCGAACTCCGGCCTGAAATGCTTTATAAAGTTAATTACCACTGAACCGGCGCCGTCCCCGAGCGGGCAAAACGTCTTGCCGACGATGTTGCCTGAGACGTCAAGGAGCGTATCTATATCTTCTTTTTCGCCTTTACCGTCTTCTATACGGCTAAGTATGGACCTCAGCCACCCCGTGCCCTCGCGGCAGGGTGTGCACTTTCCGCACGACTCGTGCTCAAAAAACTTCAATGCCCTCAGGCATACCTTAACAAGGCAGACGGTCTCGTCAAAGACCATTACCGCGCCGGAGCCCAGCATACTGCCGTGCTTGGGCATAGAGACAAAATCCATAGGACAGTCTATATTAGAAGGCGGAAGCACGGGTGTAGATATGCCGCCGGGTATGACCGCCTTAAGGGACTTGCCGCCTTTAATGCCTCCGCAGTGGGTGTAGATTATCTCCCGCAATGTTGTGCCCATCGGAAGCTCGTAGACCCCGGGTTTTTCTACATGGCCGCTTATGCAGTAGAGTTTCGGACCCGGACAATCAGGGCTTCCTATTTTTGAATACGCCTCAGGCCCTATCTCCATGATGCAGGGGATGTTGGAGAAGGTCTCCACGTTGTTTACGATTGTGGGCATGGAAAACGCGCCGACATTGACAGGGAAGGGCGGCTTAATCCTCGGCTGGCCGCGCTTGCCCTCAAGGGATTCTATGAGTGCGGTCTCCTCGCCGCATATATAGGCGCCTGCCCCCAGATGCACCGTCAGGTGGAACTTCAAACCTTTCCCCATAACGTTGTCGCCGAGATAGCCCTTTTCGTATGCCTGTTTTATCGCCCTGTTTAAAATGTCCCTTGCATCAGGGTATTCTCCCCTGAGATAGATATATCCGTATTCCGCCCTGAGGGCATGCCCGGATATGACCATCCCTTCGATAAGGAGGTGGGGGTTTTTCTCAAGAATCGGCCTGTCTTTGAAGGTTCCCGGCTCGCCCTCGTCCGCATTGCATATCAGGTATTTGGGGAATTTAGGGTCGGCATTGGCAAACGTCCATTTCATGCCCGTTGGGAAACCGGCCCCGCCCCTGCCTCTTAAGCCAGACTTTTTAACCTCCGCGATTATGGCTGCGGGCTCCATCTCAACCGCCTTTTTAAGGCTCCGGTAGCCTCCTGCCTTCTCGTACTCGCGGACATCAAAAGAGTTAGGGTTTTCTATGTTTTTAAGCAAATAGTTCATTGCTTGTTATTTATACTTCTCCAGTATCTCGGTGATATTGTTTTCAGTAAGGTTATTATGGAAATCCTCGTTGACGAGCATCGCAGGAGCGGCCTCGCACGCACCGATGCATTCCATTATCACAAGGGAAAACCTCCCGTCAGGGGAGGTCCCGCCGACCTCGGCCCCGTACCTGTTTTTCAGGAGGCTTACGAGGTCCTCGGCGCCGAATATCATGCATGACACATTGGTGCAGAGCTGAATGAGATGCCTTCCGACGGGCTTATGCCTGTACATCGCATAGAATGAGGCAACGCCTCTTAGATGCGCCTTAGGCACACCGAGCACGATTGAGACTGCCTCGAAGGCTTCGGGAGAGAGCCAGCCGAACTCGCGCTGAGCGATATAAAGAGACGGCAGGATTGCGCCCCTCGGGTCAGGGTACCTTCTTTTTAAGGCTTCGACTTCCTCTATAGTTTTATCGCTAAGCATTAAGGTCAAGGTATCCGAAAGCTCCAGCGCCGGAGAAATAAAATAAGTCCTAACCCTGCCGGCGCTTTCTTATTGAGCCATCTATTTATACTCAAAACGCACCGTCCGTGTCAACTGAAAAATATAGGGTTGTGTAGAGTTTTGAATTTTAGGTTTTACACGGTCAGCGCTCGGGCCTCGCTCCGGCAGGTTCGACCCTCACCATATCCGGGACAGTCGTCCCTGATGTGCGCTCATTTGTGAGGAGATTAACCCCGGCATGCGGAAAATGAGTCGGGGTGAATACGACTCCTTGGGGGACCAAGCCCGTTACCTTGCTTTTAAGGTATATGCTGCCATTAGGGGATGTCAACTTTACATAGCTGTTGTCTGATATGCCGTATTTTGAAGCGTCTGCGTCGTTTATCTCAAGGAATGAATCGGCTACAACAAGCGAGAGGGACCGCGACCTTGTAGACATGCTTCCCGAGTGCTGGAGCAGGTCCCTTATTACGAGGACAAGGGGGTAGTCCCCATCCGCGGCTTTCAAGCGGGCGTAAGGCAGGGGATTCAAAAGCAGTCCGTTGAAACAATAGGATTCCTTTCCAAGAAGGTCTTTCACCTCCCTCTGCACGTCCTCCAGCCTGCCGGCCCCGATGTCCTTCCCCATCGCAAGCGATAGGTTCCTTATTATCTGCCAGTCGGGCATGGCCTGTCCCGGGGCATCTACAAGCTTTCGTATCGTCTGGCAGAGGCCTTCGGCGTTAATGAATGTTCCGTCTTTTTCGGCCCAGCTCGATGCGGGCAGCACCACATGGG
Source organism: Thermodesulfovibrionales bacterium (assembly GCA_030682405.1). Lineage (GTDB taxonomy): Bacteria > Nitrospirota > Thermodesulfovibrionia > Thermodesulfovibrionales > JdFR-86 > JAUXOF01. The sequence goes on along the minus strand of JAUXOF010000025.1, from coordinate 14,855 downwards.
CGAGACCTGCGGTCTGGGTAAGCGCAATATCCTGAACCACGAGGAACTCCAGCGCCCTCAGTGTCTCCGTTATCTTCGATGCGTTGGGGAAGTTGACAACAGGATCCTCCCCGACGATGTAAACTGCCTTGAGCCCTCCGGGCTTATAGAGCATCTCAACTACGCCTTTGTCGGCCTCAAAACCGGTGTCCGGACGCACATCCATCTTATAAAGGCCATAGGTATTGGAGAACTCCGCCGGTATCTGAAGGGTCTCGGGTCCTTCGCCAAGGACAATAAGGAGATTGATTGCGGAAAGCACGGTATCAAGCCCCTTTGTGTTGTCGGACACGCCGAGGGTCATTGAGATGAGCCTGCTTTTTGCTTTTGCGATATCCCTCGCCAACCCTGCGATATCTCCTTTGGGTATCCCTGTAATATCGGAGACATTATCGAGGCTGAGGCCTTTCGTGAGGTCCTCTATTGCCCTCAGGTTTGTGATATTCTTCACCGATTCCCTGTCAAAAAGTGATTCCTCGAAGAGCACTTTTATTATGCCGTTTAAGAGGGCATGCGAGGTGCCTGGCCTCAGTTTCATCCATTTACTTCCGAGCCTCGTGAGCTTGGTTTCCTTGGAGTCTATGACGACAAGGCGGCTTCCGTTCTTTGCGGCGCCCATAAGGTTGAGGCCGAGCATAGGGTGAGTGACGGTCGGGTCTGACTCGATAACGAGGATAAGTTCTTTACCCAAGGGGGAATCGAGCCTTATGGGGGGAGCTTTAACGCCGAAACCCATGTAGAAAGCGTTCTGGACAATGGCGTGGCCGAAGCGGGCGGAGGAGTCTATGTTATTTGTGCCAACCACGTTCCTCATGAATTTGGCGAGCATGTAGTTGTCCTCTGTCGTACACCTGTGCGAGCCGATTGCCCCTACAGAGGACGGCCCGTATGTGTTTATGACGGATTTCAGGTTTTCGGCCGTGTAGAGCAGGGCCTCCTGCCATGAGGCCGGAACAAGCTCGCCGTTTAATCTGATAAGGGGAGTTTTAAGACGGTCTTTGTTGTAGATATAATCGAAACCGAACCTGCCTCTGCCGCAGAGGTCCCCCTTGTTTATGCCTTTGTCTTCCGAGCCCCTCGACCTCAGTATTTTGCCTTCCCTTACGCCGACCGTGAGGGTGCAGCCGCAGCTGCAGAAAGGGCATATGGTCTCTTTCTCCTCAAGTAACCACGGCCTTGCTTGAAATTTGTAGGGCTTGCCGAGGAGCGCGCCTGTCGGGCATGCATCAATGCACTGACCGCAATAATCGCATTCAAGGACATCACCGAATGCCGGCTTTATGGTTGTCGGGAACCCCCTGCCTATCATGCCCAGTGCGCCGCAGCCCTGATATTCCCCGCAGATTCTCACGCACTTGCCGCAAAGGACGCACCTGTTGGAGCTCATCTCTATCAGAGGGCTTCTGATGTCCGAAGGCGAGGACTTCTTCTGCCTCACGAAGCGGCTTTCCGTTTTGCCGTATTTATAGGCCATGTCCTGAAGGTCGCACTCGCCTGCCTTATCGCATACGGGGCAGTCAAGCGGGTGGTGTACAAGCAGGAGCTCAAGGACTGTTCCCCTTGCCTTATGGAGCTTTGGGGTTTCTGTATGAACAACCATCCCTTCCTCAGTAGGAGTGGAGCAGGATGCAAGGAGCTTCTTTTGTCCCTCCACCTCGACAAGGCAGAGCCTACAGCCGCCATAAGGGGCAAGCCTCTTGTCGTAGCAAAGATGAGGGATGTAGATATCGTTTTTAAGTGCGGTCTGTAGAATCGTGCTTTTTGGCTCTGTCGAAACCTTTTTACCGTTTATTGTAAGCTCTATCATGATGCTCTCCTTTCCCTTTGTCTATACGCTAACAGCCGGGGTATCTTTTAACAGCCCTTCACGCATGGCGGCAGGGCCTATATTTATTGAACCGAATTTACATGCGTCATAGCAGGCCCTGCATTGTATGCAGAGTTCCTGATTAATTTCGTGCGGCTTCTTTTTTTCGCCTGTGACGGCTCCTTGGGTGCATGCCCTCTGGCAGGCCCCGCAGCCTGTGCAGACCTTTTCATCTACAATGAATGTGCAGAGACTTCGGCAGACGCCTGCCTTGCACCATTTGTCCTTTATATGCGATTCGTACTCCTCCCTGAAATACTTGATTGTGGTAAGAACCGGGTTTGGAGCCGTCTGTCCCAATCCGCAAAGGGAGGTGGATATGATGTCTCCGCAAAGATCCTGAAGTGTTTCTATGTCGCTTTCTTTGCCGTTGCCTTCCGTGATGTCATTCAGCATGTCGAGCATGACCTTTGTTCCAATCCTGCAGGGAGGGCACTTACCGCACGACTCATCGGCCGTAAACTCAAGGAAGAACCTTGCCATGCTTACCATGCAGTTTGAGTCGTCCATGACGACCATTCCGCCTGAGCCGATAATCGCGCCTGTTTGCACTATATCCTCATAAGTGACAGGGGTATCCAGAAGGCTCTCAGGTATGCAGCCGCCCGAAGGACCTCCCATCTGTACCGCCTTGAATGTTCTGCCGCCTTTTTTCCTTGCGCCTTTTACTCCACCGCCTATGTCATTTATGATAGTCCTCAGTGGAATACCCATCGGGACCTCCACAAGCCCAACATTGCTGATAGCGCCTGTAAGCGCAAAGACCTTTGTGCCGGAGCTCTTTTCGGTTCCGAGGCTTCTGTACCAGTCGGAGCCGTGAAGGATTATGGGCGCTATCTGGGCGAGGGTCTCGACATTGTTAAGCACAGAGGGCTTGCCCCAGAGGCCTTTCTGGGCAGGGAAGGGCGGTCTTGGTATCGGCATGCCGCGCTTTCCCTCGATGGAGCGCATAAGCGCGGTCTCCTCACCGCATACGAATGCGCCTGCACCTAAATATATGCTGAGGTCAAAATTAAATCCCGTGCCTAAGATGTCTTCCCCTAAGAGCCCGGCCTCATGCGCCTGCTCAATGGCTAAATTAAGACGCTGCACGGCAAGCGGGTATTCCGCCCTGACATAGATGACCCCCTTGTTTGCACCTATAGCCCTTGCGCCTATAATCATCCCCTCGATTACGGAATGAGGGTCCGCCTCCATGACCGACCTGTCCATGAATGCGCCGGGGTCTCCTTCATCGCCGTTACAGAGCATGTATTTTGTATCCGAGCTTACCCTTCCTGCAAGCTCCCATTTTAACCCGGTTGGAAACCCGGCGCCGCCCCTTCCCCTAAGGCCCGAGTCCTTCACCACCGTTACTATCTCGGCAGGGGTCATTTCGGTAAATGCCTTTGCGGCTCCCATGTAACCGTCTCTGGCAATGTACTCCTCTATCTTTTCGGGGTCTATAAGCCCTTTGTTTCTCAGCACCCTGAGGACCTGTAGGTTGAAAAACGGAATATCCTTCATCGCAGGCACTGCATGCCGTTTCTCAGGCTCTTTATACATCAGCCTCTCCACAGGCCTGCCTTTCAGCAGATGCTCCTCAACGAGAAACGGTATGTCCTTTTCCGTGAGCCTCTCATAGAATATTCCCTCCGGGTAGACGGTCATTATCGGACCTTCGGCGCAGAATCCATTACAGCCGGTAAATACTACATTTACCTCGTTTTCAAGCCCCCTCTTTTTAATCTCCGCTGAAAGGGCTTCCTTTACCTTGAGGCTTTCAGAGGCAATACAGCCTGTGCCACCACATAACATCAAATGTGCACGGTATTGTTGCATCTTTAGTCTCCTCCCTTTTAGTATGCTGTTTCACTGCCGACAACGAGTGCATATTCCTCGACAATCTTGCCGGCCTGAATATGCTCCTTGAATATCTTTTTTATCTTTTCTCCATTCAGGGAGTAGTATTTAACAGGCGCCTCGTTAAGCATCTCGACAGTGGCCATCGGTTCTTTACTGCAAAGCCCGGCACAACCTGATGTCGTAACTATGATGTCCGTTATAGCTTTCTCTGACATCTCATCAATCAGGCTGTTCATAACATCCCTTGCGCCTGCCGCTATTCCGCATGTGCCCATATGAACAGTGACCTTTGCCCTATAGCCTCCTTCCCTTAACGTAAAGGTTGCCTTGTACTGTTCCTTAATCTTTTTGAGGTCATCTATAGTCAGTTTCGGCATAGTTGTCTCCTTTAAGGTTGTTTATATGTATCCAGAACTTCCACTACCTTCATTGGGGTCATTGCACCATGGGTGCTCTGGTCTATCATCATCACAGGTGCAAGACCGCATGCGCCGAGACACCGGACAGACTCAAGGGAAAACTTCCTATCCGTTGTCATCTCCCCGACCTTGACATCCAACTCCGAGATTAGCTTGTCAAGGACTGCCGATACCCTCTTCACATAACAGGCAGTGCCTTCGCAGACCCTGATGAGGTGTTTACCCCTCTGCTTCATGGTGAAGAACGAATAAAACGAGACGACGCTGTGAATCTCTGCTACCGGCACCTTTAGTTTGCTGGAGATTTGTTTCTGAACCTCAGGGGGCAGGTACCCTACTATTTCCTGTGCCTTTTGAAGCACGGGTATAAGGTTGCCGGGCATGTTTTTGTAGTTGTTAATTATCGAGTTGAGTTCAAGGGCCATCTCCGGCGTGAAATCTCCAACAGGGAAGTCTTCTAAGGGAGGGGTCTTTTTTGCCAGCTCAAGCGCTCTGTATGTTACATCCGTAAGCATCACCGGGGTGAACGGCTTCGGCACATAGTCGATGCAGCCGAGACCGAGCACATCCTGAATACTCTGTTGCGAAGGGTAGCCTGTGATTACCACTATTCCCGTGGAGGGCTTTGATTTTCTTGTCCACTCTATAAGGCTAATGCCATCCATCTCCGGCATCTTAAGGTCGGTCAGGAGAAGGTTGTAGATGTTCTCCTCCATCAGGTGTATCGCATCTTTTCCCCTCATGGCCGAGTGGACATTATAGCCTTCCTCCCTAAGCACCCTCTCGCAGCTGTTTATGACTACGGGCTCATCGTCCACAACAAGGATATTGATGTCTTTCTGCATAATTCCTCCTTTTGTTAAAGTTATTTATCTAACCCAACTGTTTTGCCAATGTCCCAAGAGCTTCATTCACATCTTCTTTTATGAGCCTCAGAACCCCGGGTGTGTTTATCGGCACACCGCCCAAGTCAGCCTTTAGTTTCTCTGTATCGAGGCAGTATGAGAAACCGTTTTTTTCGTAAAGCAGTAAATAATCTATCTCTGGATGTCCGCATATCAGCACGGTCATGGTTGACCCCATGTCTCCGAGAGGCTTTATATCTATGTGGCTTCGTTTAAATGAGGCAGAGATACTCGTTCCTCTGTTGGGTGCAGAGTTTATTGAAAAATTCCCGTCGCATTCCCTTGCTGCCTGCATAAGAAAGGGTATACCGAACCCGAACCTTTTGCCCGGCTTTGCCGTGAAGAAACAGTCGGATGCCCTCTTTAGTATATCCTTGTCCATGCCGTATCCATTGTCCTTTACCTCAAGGGTAAGCCTGTCTGCCCCTTTGTCTTCTTTTATTCTGATTTCCACTTTTGTTGCCCCTGCATCCATTGAATTCTCCACAATATCAAGTATATGTAATGAAAGGTCTTCCATTCAGTTCTGTAAGACCATCCGTCCATCTATTTGTCTTAAAGCCATGGCGATTTCCCTAAATGAAGGCTCCTCTAAAAGAAGGGCAGTCGTTCTTTTCCCTATATCGTCAAGGCAATGCGCATCAGAGGAGGTTATTCTGGGAATATCGGGCCCGGTTTTAAAGTCAGGGTTGGCTGACTCAATGCCGTCAAATCTTATGTCTTCAGGTATGAAGCCGAGCTGTGATATTACGCCAAAGTGTCTGTCTGCATGGCTTGCAATAGCCATACCGCCTATTGCATGGATTTTATCCACAAGTGTTTTCAATGTAATGCCGGTTGCCCCTATTAGAAGTTTTCTGTTAAACCTCAGTACCTCATCGTCTTCATTAACCACCACCTGAAGGCCGAACAACCGTTCGTTATTAATGCCGCCGGCCAGATTTTTATATATCATCTCCTGCATCTCCTCTGCCCCATCGAGGGTCTCGAAGATGGCAAGCACATGCACCTCCTCGGAAGAGGTAACTTCTATTGACGGCAAAAGTGCGATACCCCTTTTCAGTGCAATCTCGATTGCAACAGCAAGGTTTTCGGCTGAATTATGGTCGGCTATGGCGATTATATCCAGCTTCCTGTCAACCGCCTTATCTATTATTCTTTTTGGGGTCATATCCAGTTCACCGCAGGGAGAAAGACATGTGTGAATATGCAAATCCCCGATAAATGTCCTCATTGTTAGTTTCCCTTATATAGAATTTCCAAAGATTCACTTTTCCGTCCCCTGTGTAAGAAAACTGTAGAGCGCCCCTGCTATCTCGAATGTTTGAAGAGGGCTTGTCATAACAGTAATATTTTCCGCACATGCCTTATTGAGGGTATCGGGCTCGATTTCCTTATTACCTGCTATGAGTATGCCTGAAAGCTCTTTTATGCTCGCCACGCCTATGATATTCGGATGAGTCTGACGCGTTATCCACAGGTTGCCTTCCTTAGCGTTGGCAAGGACATCCGAAAGCATATCGCTTACATAACAGCCCCGTATCTCTTTCTGCGGGTCGCCCACAGCCTTTATTTCCAATCCGAACTTTGAGATGATGTCAATTATTTTCATTTGATTTAATACCGGTTATGCTTATAATTATCTCAAGTGTTGTTCCCCCATCCACTATGGAGTCTATCTTGAAGCCGTCGGAGTTTTTTATGATATTCGGCAGTCCAAGACCTGTTCCCCATCCCATTTGTTTGCTCCAGTGAGGGGCGGTGGTGTAGCCTTCTTTCATTGCCAGCTCTACATCCTCCATTCCGGGCCCTATATCCCTGACTATCAATTTCAGCTCGGTGTTTTTTAAGATATAAAAAAGTATTCCTGCCACGGCATGCATAACTACATTCATCTCTGCCTCAAATGCCGAGACAGCCGCGCGCCTTATAGCCTCCATAGGTATGCCAAGCCCCATTAGATGTGACCTCAGCGCCTTGGATGCAGAGCCGGCATTCGTGATGTCCCCGCCTTTTATATAGGAATAGCCTGTTATAATATCGGTTGCCGGTGAAAATTCTTTATTTGGAAAGCGTTTCTTTATCCGTTTTAAAGCCCTACTTGTTGCATCCGTCAGCATTACAGGGGTAAAGGGTTTGGACACATAGTCAATACAGCCGAGGTTCAGTGATTCCTGAATTGTCTGGTGTGATGGATACCCTGTGATTACCACTATCCCTGTGTCAGGCCTTGATTGTCTTATCCATTCTATAAGGCTAATCCCGTCCATCTCGGGCATTTTAAGGTCGGTCAGCACAAGGTTGTAGATATTATCCTTCATCATCAGCATCGCATCTTTTCCCCTCATGGCCGAGTGGACATTATAGCCTTTCTCTTTGAGCACCCTCTCGCAGCTGTTTATGACTACAGGCTCATCGTCCACAACAAGAATGTTGATGTCTTTCTGCATAATATCCTCTCCTTTCCTATGTCAGACTGACGGGTGACACCTTGGCAAGCTTCAGGAGCCACCCCTCGGACATGCGGCCAAACATTGCAACAACGATATCGTTGATGTCCGCATTGACATCTTTTACGTGGGCGGTCATCGGCATGGGCAGGTCTGTTATCCTTCCGGAACTGGCAAGTATCCTCGCAAAAGGCTCGCCCGCTTTTATGGCATCAGCCTTTTTTATGAACTCGATATAAACAAGCTCACCGCCGAGGAGTCTGTATCTGACATCGCAGCCTACCTCCCAAAGCCCGTCCCCCAGCGCCCTGGCCCATACCCCTTCAGGATAGCCGATAACCCCTGCATCTCCGTGATGCACGATATAGTCGCTGTAGTCCTCGGCAAGCTCTTTCTTAAGCACCAGACCTTTTCTGTCAAACGCGCGGTTCACTACATTTACAAGGAGATCGGGAGTGAAAGGCTTCTCTATATAGTCCACCGCGCCGAGTCTGATACACTCCTTTGCGTCCTTAAGGGTCGGATAACCTGTAATCATTACCACATCCATGTCCGGATGTGTGGTCGCTGCCCTTGAAAGTATGCTTATGCCGTCAATATCAGGCAGCCTGATGTCCGATATAAGGAGGTCGAAGTGTTCCCTTTCAATAAGACTGAGCGCACCCCGACCCCTGTCAACGGTAGAGATGTCAAAGCCTTCAGCCCTCAACACCCTTTTACAGCTAAGGGCTACTACAGGGTCATCGTCCAGTACTAAAATCTTTCCTCTGTCCATGTTAACCTCCTTTCATCTATTATCTAAATCAAATGAAAAGATGCAAGGTCTGTGCCACTTAATAAAAGCCTTATAAATCAAGGGGTATCTGGATTGTCCTTGAGGCATTGCGTATGTTTTTTATATACGGTCGAGGATGCCGGATGCTTTTAACTCTTGAAAAATAAAGGGAAACGGATGTACAGTTTTTTCATACGAGTCTTATTCTGTTTTAGATAACCCGTGTTTTTTGAGGAGTGCGTGGAAGTTCGTGCGTTGCATTCCCACATCGTCTGCGGTTTTGGTTATATTCCAGTTGTTCCTTTCGAGGGCATTGAGGAGGAAGGCCTTTTCGAGTTCTTCGACTGATTTCAAGCGGAGGGTTTTTTTTATCTCCTTAAGTTCCTTGCATGTCCTCGGTATATCGTCGGATGTCTTAGGAATAAGGAAAGAGAGGTGTTCGGCATGTATGGTGTTTTCGCCGGAGACGAGCGCAGCCCTCTCAATAGTATTCTCCAGCTCTCTTATATTGCCCGGCCAGTCGTATGCCATCAGGAGCCTCATTGCCTCCGCCGAAAGGCTCAAGGGGTCCTTTTGATATTTTTTCAGGAAAAAACGGCTTAAAAGAGGGATGTCCTCTTTTCTGTTCCTGAGTGAGGGAAGCGTGATGGGGAAGACGTTCAGGCGGTAAAAGATGTCTTCTCTGAAGGAGCGGGACTTGACCATCGCGCTAAGGTCGCTGTTTGTAGCCGCAATGAACCTCAGGTCGACCTTTAGGGGGTATTTTGCGCCGAGCGGCCTGAACTCGTTCTCCTGTAGCACCCTAAGGAGCTTCCCCTGTGTGGAGAGGTTGAGGTTGCCTATCTCGTCCAAGAAAATTGTGCCCTCGTGGGCTGTCTTTAAAAGGCCGTCCCTGTTCCCCTGTGCGCCTGTAAATGCGCCTTTTACATAACCGAAAAGCTCGGATTCAATAAGGGTTTCGGGTATCGTGCCGCAGTCCACAACGACGAATGCCTTATCCTTTCTTGTGCTGTTAAAGTGTATTGCCTTGGCGACAAGCTCTTTGCCTGTGCCGCTCTCCCCTGTGATGAGTACCGTGCTTTTGGTTGGGGCGACCACTGCTATCGAATGGAATACCTGCTGTATTTGACTGGAGTTGCCTATGATGTCGTCCGCGATATATATAGGGGTTTTCACCGGCTTTCTGCACTCGATGAAGAGCATCCTCCTTTCGAGGGCCCTTCCCGTCACCTCTGACAGGGCATCGGGCGTAAACGGCTTTTCGATATAGTCGAATGCCCCGTATTTCATGGCCTGGACAGCGGAACTTACAGTGCCGTAACCGGTAATGACTATTATTTCCGTATCCGGACTTTTGTCCTTTATTCTCGTGAGCACCTCTATACCGTCCATATCAGGCATCTTCAAGTCCGTAAGCACTACGTCAAAAGGGCTTTTGTCGAGCATCATGAGGCCTTCGGTGCCGCTCTTTGCTGTTTTGACGGAATAGCCCTTAGCAGAGAGGCTTCGCAGGCAGCTTACCCTTACAATCTCTTCGTCGTCTATTACAAGGATTTTATGCCTGTCCAACTCCGCCTCCCGATATAGGCAGTCTTACGAAAAAGCTTGCCCCTTCTCCGGGAAAGCTTTTAACGATTATCTTGCCGCCGTGATCTTCCACTATCCCGTAGCTTACGGAAAGTCCGAGCCCCGTTCCTTTCCCAACGGGCTTGGTGGTGAAGAACGGCTCGAATATCTTAGGGATATCTTCCTCTGGAATGCCGGGGCCCGTGTCTGTGAACTCCGCCTCGGCGAGTGTGCCGACGTTTCCCGGGACTCTGCGGGTGGATATGGTCAGAGTTCCCATGCCTTCCATTGCGTCGGCAGCATTGACCAGTAAATTCAGGAAGACCTGTTGCAACTTCGATGGGTCTCCCATGATATGGCCGAGCGCCTCGTCCGTATGAACTATAAATTTGATATTCTGAAAATCGGCCTTGTTTTCGATGAGATGCAGGGAATGCTTCAAAACTTCGTTGATATTTACCGGGGCGTTTACGACCGGGGATGACCTCGCAAAATCGAGCAGCCCCTTTATGATGTCCTTGCACCTGTCCGCCTGCTCTATTATCGTCTTGAGGTCTTTATGGTCGTCGCTTTCAGGCTGTGTGTGCTTGAGCATCAGGTGGGAAAAGACAACTATGCCGGTGAGCGGGTTGTTAATCTCATGGGCGACGCCTGCGGCCATCCTCCCCAACACTGCCAGTTTTTCGGTCTCCATGCTCGCAAGATGCTGTTTAGCAGCTTTAAGGTCGCTTATCATCGCATTGAAGGCATCGGCAAGTTGCTGCATTTCGTCAGTTGAGGTTAGTATTACCGGCTTGTCAAGATTTCCCCTGCCTGCCCTTTCCATGCCCTCTATAAGCAGTGCGACGGGCCGTGAGACGAATCTAAGAAAGGTCGCACAAATCGCAATGGAGGTTAAAAGTACAAAGCCCAGAACATAAACGGCTATCGCCTTCTCCTGCCTTTTTATGGTTGCGTCCAGCCTCTCCAGCGAGCGGTTGGACTCTATCATTCCGAGAGTCTTTTCGTTTTTATTGTGCACATGGCAGTCCGCAGTATAGCAGGCGTATTCATTGTAAATCGGCTGGATTATGTTCAGGACCCTGCCGCCCTTTCCGTCGGTTATGATATTCCACCTCGTCGTTGCCCTTAAACCCTCGCTCGGCATGGGGCTGAAATGACAGCACCTGCAAACCGCAGACGCCTTATCTTTGGTAATGCCTACCTCTTCAGGCACGGATGAGTAACTTATCCTGCACTTATTGTCGTATATCCTGACGTTTATTACACCCTCGGACAAGGCCACCCCTTCGATGGTCTTCTGGATTATCTCGCTATGGAATATCAGCATCCCATAACGTGTGCTTTTCCTCACGTATTCCGTAAAAAAAAGTCCGTTGTTCAGGGTATTTTTAAAAAGCTCGTTTTTTTGATAACGGATAAGGAAAAACGACAATATTAAGCTTATAAGAACGAAAGAGGAGCCGATGATGACGATAAGTTTCCCTGTGAGGGAATGGGAAAACTTTTCTTTGAAATAGTGATATAACATAGCCACTGCCCTCATCGGGCTTCAGCTCTTTTATCTATCGCATTCCCCAAGCACTATGTCTATAGTGCCTATATTTGCTATCACATCCGCTATAAGTCCGCCCTCACAGAGCCTTGGGAGGACCGAGGCGTGAATAAAGGAGGGCGCCCTTAGCCTCATCCTGTAGGGCCTTCCGGTGCCGTCGCTTACTATATAAAACCCGAGTTCGCCTTTGGGAACCTCCACGCTTGAGTAAATCTCGCCCTTTGGGGCGGTCGTCGGGCCTTTCGTTATCAGGATAAAATGATGAATCAGCGACTCCATGTCTTTTAATACCCTGTCTTTTGGCGGCAGGGTGAATTTGGGCGCATCAGGGGCCATAACAGGGCCTGCCGGCAGTTTCTCTATGCACTGTTTTATTATCCATGCGGACTGCCTGAGTTCAATCATCCTGCAGCGGTACCTGTCGTATACGTCCCCGGGGTCTTTTCCGACCGGCACTTCAAACTCGACCTTGTCGTAGGCGTCATACGGCGCATATTTTCTTACATCGTAAGGTATGCCAGAGCCCCTTACCATAGGCCCGCTGAGTCCCCAGTTTACAGCCTCCTCCGCGGATATCACCCCTATCCCCTTGGTCCTCTTGAGCCAGATGCGGTTTTGGTCTATGAGGGTTTCGTATTCGTCAACCCTCTTGTCAAACCCCTCCACGAATTTATAAAGGCTGTCTATGAATTCCTGCGATACGTCGTTTCTGACCCCTCCTATTCTCGGATAGCTGACCGTAAGCCTTGCCCCGCAGAGCATCTCCAGAAGGTCAAGTATCCATTCCCTCTCCCTGAACGAATATAAAAAGACGGTCATGGCGCCTATGTCGAGGGCGTGTGTGGCAACCCAAATGATATGGCTCGATATCCTCGTCATCTCACCGACGATTGTCCGGATAAACTTTGCCCTCTCAGGCGCCTCTATCCCCAAAAGTCTCTCTACGGCTACAACATAGCCTATGTTGTTTGACATGGATGAGATGTAATCAAGCCTGTCGGTAAGGGGCAAAGCGGAAAGATACGTCCTGTTTTCCGCAAGCTTCTCGATTCCCCTGTGCAGATACCCGACATGAGGGGTGCATTTGACAACGGTCTCGCCGTCAAGGTCAAGGACGAGCCTTAAAACGCCGTGGGTCGCCGGGTGCTGCGGACCCATGCTGACGGTAAGCTCCCTTGTCTTGAGGGCCGCGGCCTCTGTTAGTTTTTCCTGCTCTATCTCTCCCATTCAAACCCTTTCAGTCTTTCGCTGTCCTCTAAAACCTCTCTAAACCCCTTCCAATCGTTTTCAGGCTCAGGGCCTTTGAGGGGATAGTCCTTTCTAAGAGGGTGTCCTTCCCAATCATCGGGCATAAGTATCCTTCTTAAATCAGGGTGCCCTTTAAACGCCACACCGAACATATCAAAACATTCCCTTTCGTGCCAGTTTGCCCCTATCCAGACAGGCACAACGCTGCCTATAGAGCAGTCCTCCTCAGGCACAAGGGCCTTAAGCCTGATGCTATGCCTGTGGTTTATGGAATAAAGGTGATATACCACCTCGAATCTCGGTTTCCTTGAGGGGTAATCCACGCCGCAGAGGTCCTGCAGGTAATCGAAGTCCGTCTCAGGGTTGTCGTGAAGGTAGCGGAAGATTGCAAGGACATTGCCCTTCCTTACGGTCACCGATACCTGCCCCCGGAACTCGGAGACGGAAAGCACGTCTTCCGGAAACTTCTCTTTAAGCCTCTCGGCTATCTGAATCTGCTCCATCTGAAATGTTCCTTCCTTATCTTATCCTGAAGCTTTATAATCCCCTCCAAGAGGGCCTCGGGCCTCGGAGGGCAGCCCGGGATATACACGTCAACAGGCAGGAAACTGTCGCAGCCCTGCACAACGCTGTATGTGTTGAAAATCCCGCCTGAGTTTGCGCAGCTTCCCATTGATATCACATATCTCGGCTCAGGCATCTGGTCATAAACCCGCCTCACGATAGGGGCCATCTTCTTTGTGACAGTCCCTGCCACTATCATAAAGTCGGCCTGCCGGGGTGAGCCTCTGAATATAACTCCCAGCCTGTCAAGGTCATAGTGTGACGAACCCGTCGTCATCATCTCTATGGCGCATCAGGCAAGGCCGAATGTCAAAGGCCAGAGGGACGAAAGCCTTCCCCAGTTGACTATCTTGTCTATCGTCGTGATGATGGTGCTTGCGCCGGGTATTATCTTTAAGCCCTTTTCGACCTCGACGACTCCGAGCGTGTCAACGACCATATGCCTCACCTCCTTTGGGGCGCGGCCCCCGCGAAAAATTATAACGGGATGAATGTCCCGTCAGTCCCATTTAAACGCCTCTTTCTTCCAGGCGTAAACATAGCCTACAAGAAGTATGGCTATGAAAATCATCATCTCAACAAAGGCGTAAAGCCCTATCTTATCAAAAACCACGGCCCACGGATAAAGAAAAACCGTCTCCACATCGAACACGACAAAGAGCATCGCTATTATATAGAACTTGATAGAGAACCTGTAACGCGGCTCTCCCACAGGCGGGTTGCCGGATTCGTATGGCATGAGCTTCTCAGGATAGGGCCTGCGCGGTCTGAAGATACTGCCGACCAGCAACGCCCCGAGGCCGAAGGCCGAGGCTATTACCATAAAGATGAGAACCGGTAAATAATCTATCGGAACGTAGCCGCCGGGCATAATTAGCATATATTAATACTCAAACCCCATGCATGTGTCAACTAAAAAATTAAGACAATAAGAGAATTCAAATTTTAGGGCCGCTTATGGATTTGCGGGGAAGCCGTTCCGTGCGTCAAAAAAAGCACCGCAGCCGGCTGGTTTAAGCAACCGCCCAATCGGCGGCAACTCATTGACACATCGTGATTTTTCCTGATATACTCGATTGTGGAAGAAGCAAAAGCAGGTGTTCGGCAATGAGCCTTGTGGGCAGACTTGAGGATCTGGGGCTTTCCGATATATTTCAGATACTGAGCGTCGGTAGGAAAACCGGAATCCTCATTATAAAAGGCAGTCAGGGCTCTGCAATGATAGTCTTTAAAAACGGCCTTGTCGTCAAGGGCGAAAGCAGTATCGGCGGCAACACCATAGGCGACGACCTCCTGAAAAACGGCCACATAAAAAAGTCCACCCTTGATATGGCAGTGGAGGTTGGAAGACAATTCCCAAAGAAATCAATAGCCGACATCCTGTATGAACTCGGTGCGGTCAGGAAGGATGTCCTTGAGAAGGCCGCAAGGAAAAGGATAGAGAAAGCGGTCTACCACATACTCCAGTGGCAGGATGGAGATTTTCAGTTCGAATTGGAAGACCTCAACGTCAACGGCAAGGCAGACCTTGCCGACCCCGGCTGGGAGGTGTCCAAGGGGCTGTCTCCGGAATATCTGCTTATGGAGGGCGCAAGGGTTTACGATGAAAGTTCCCGCGGGCT
>JAUXOF010000024.1 GCA_030682405.1 Thermodesulfovibrionales bacterium | reverse complement strand
ACTGACGTCATATTGTATTGCACACCAGATGATTTAAAGCGGCTGAAGCTGACAAAAAACTGCGTCTGCTTCGGGTCTGCGATGAGTGGCCGGAACAGTTCGCCCATCGGAAAGGCCCCCGCTACGCCGGTTATCCCCAGAAACCTGCTTACCGCTTCCGGCTTACCAGCGTCTGCAGGCTTCACCTCAATCTCTATCCCCTGTAGTCCTTCTATAGCTCTCAGGTGCTTGCCGGCCTCCTCCAGCAGCACCGGGTCATCTTTAAACAAGGTAACCGTGGCAACCCCGTTGACAATCTTTATAATATAGCTGTCTCTCTCCCAGAGCAGGTCCCGTTCAAGGATGGAAGCAATATAACCGGCCAGAAATTCATCGCCGGCCCTCTCCGCCGCCGCCGCAGGGAATAATGGAAAAAAGAACATGAGACAGAGTAAAAAAGAAGCGGCACACAAGGGGATGGTCATGTTTATTCTTGCCCTCATCTTTTTCTCAATGCCGACGAAACATCCGGCGAATATCCAGCGCACACCATACTTAATTCCTTTATTACAGTTGCAACTTTTCTATCCCGCATCCTCTTTCCCGTCAAGAAAAATCTCCATCTTCCTTGAAAAGAGCCGTCAAACCTTCTAAACTCTACAAGTCATATTTAAATGTTAAACGGTAATCATATAAAAAAAGCCCACGGCTTCGGCAGGAATGTTACGGTTGCCGGATTCGTAAGCTTTTTCCCGGTATAGAGGCTCAGATAAAGGCTCAGAAGGAGCACTATAAGGAGGCTCGGCACAAACGGCACCCCGCCGTAGTGGTGAACGGAATAGTATATCCAGTAATCTGTGCCGTAAAAGTAAGGGATGCCCATGAGCATGCCCGCCCTGAATGCCTGCTTAGGGGACATTCCGTAGAGCGAGACTATAAAGGGCGCAAGGCAGAACCATGCAACAGGGTAGAGGTCGAATTTCGGGAAGGCAAACGCAAGCAGAGCGCCGGAAAGCACGGCGGGCATATAGATTTTATAGGGGCTTTTCTCCTGCACTTATTATAATACCTTATCTGTTAAAATATGGACACGGAAGGACGGAAAGAACGATGAACGCAGAGGGAGTTGAATAAAAAGATGAAGTGCAGGAAATGCGGGGGAACGCTTAAGCTTCAGGGAGGCTGAAGGACTATCAAGCTGTGCTGCCTGAAATGCGGCAGCACATACACCCCCTCTGATTACCTCGAAGAACTTGACAACGAGGCATGGGAGGAGATAGCCAAAAGGCCCTGCGACAGGGCATGAGGGAGGGGATATCTATGCCCGCCCCCCCCCCAGACCGGCCTGATAAGGGCCGGAGGAAAACCTACGGAATGCCCTTAGACATCCTCAGATAGAATTCCGCCACAGCCCTTGACAAACCCCTGCGCGTTCGTCTACAATTGAAATTGAGACTTAATCTCAATTAGAAAAATCACCGAAAGAGGGAATTCCCATGCACACCCATGAGACGGAGAAGGCCAAGGCAGCGGCCGCATCCGGAAAATACAGGAGAATCGCCCTGATAGGAAACCCCAATGTGGGCAAAAGCGTGATATTCGGCCTCCTTACGGGCAAGTACGCCACTGTGTCCAACTACCCGGGCACGACCGTGGAGGTCGCATACGGAAACGCCGCCATAGAGGGGAAAAAATACCTGTTTGTGGACACCCCGGGCGTAAACAGCCTCATACCGATGAGCGAGGACGAAAAGGTTACAAGGGACATCCTGCTTGGCGAAAGGCCCTCAGTGGTGCTTCAGGTGGGAGACGCCAAAAACCTCAAGCGCACCCTTTTAATCACAATCCAGCTTGCCGAGATGGGGCTTCCGGTCATACTCGTTCTGAACATGGAGGACGAGGCCATGGACAGGGGCATTATCATAGCCAAAGATGCCCTGAAGTCCATGACCGGCATCGAGGTGATAATGACCGTTGCCCCTGAAAAAAAGGGGCTTAAGGAACTGAGGGCCGCGATATCCAAAGGGGATTACCGCACGCCCCTTCTGAACATAAAATACAACCCCCATATAGAGGAGTGCATAGAGAAGCTTTTACCGCTTATGCCCGATGCCGGCATATCAAAGCGCTCGCTTGCCCTGATGGTTGTCTCAGGGGACGAGAGCCTGAGGGGATGGTTCAACGCAAACATGGAGACCTCTGCCATAGAGCAGGTAGAGGCTGTGAGGGCCGAATGCATCCTGAGGATGAAGCAGCCCGTGGGCATGGCAATAAGCGGGGACCGGCTTAGGCGGGCGGAGGAGATAGCAGAGAAGGTCATAAAGAGGGTGCCCGGGGAGGGCGGCTCTTTTTCATCCTTCATAGGCAGGCTCAGCATGCATCCGGTCTGGGGCATCCCCCTTCTACTTGCCGTGCTCTTCGGCTTTTATGAGTTCGTGGGGGTCTTCGGCGCAGGCACTCTCGTTGACTTCCTTGAGGAGACGATATTCGGAAAATATTTAAACCCCATGTTCACAAAGGTGGTAGAGACCCTAATCCCCTTTGCCCTGATAAGGGACATGCTTGTGGGACAGTACGGCCTCATAACAATGGCCCTTACATACGCCATAGGCATAATCCTGCCTATAACGACCACTTTTTTCATAGCCTTCTCCATATTAGAAGACAGCGGCTACCTGCCGAGGCTTGCCATAATGTCCGACCGTGTGTTCAACATCATGGGCTTGAGCGGAAAGGCCGTCCTGCCGATGGTGCTTGGGCTTGGCTGCGGCACAATGGCGGTGATGACCACGCGCATACTTGAGTCCAGAAGGGACAGGGCCATAGCCGCCTTCCTCCTTGCCCTTGCAGTGCCATGCTCTGCCCAGTTGGGCGTCATACTGGGGATGCTGGCGGCCCTGTCGGCAAAGGCGATGGCAATATGGATAGGCAGCGTGCTCGGCGTGCTCCTCTTCTCCGGGTTCCTCGCCTCCAAAATAGTGCCAGGTGAGAGGACTGAGTTCTTTCTTGAGATACCGCCGATAAGGAAGCCCGCGCTTAGGAACGTGGCGGTAAAGACCGCAAGCAGGGCGGTATGGTATCTGAAGGAGGCGGTGCCTCTTTTCATGCTCGGCACGTTCATACTTTTCATCCTTGACAAGCTGTCAATCCTCAGGGTCATAGAGAGGTTCGCCTCTCCTGTTATAGTGGGGGTTCTGGGGCTTCCGCCGAAGGCCACGGAGGCCTTCTTGATAGGGTTTTTCAGGAGGGACTACGGTGCGGCAGGGCTTTTTGCGATGTCCGAGAAAGGGCTGCTTACGCCGGAGCAGTCTCTGGTAAGCCTCGTCACCATCACCCTCTTTATACCCTGCCTTGCGCATCTGCTGATGACCATAAAGGAGATGGGGCTCAGGTATGCGCTTTCGACCGCAGCAATAATATTCTCTACCGCGATACTTGCGGGAGGGGCGCTGAATTTCGCGCTGAGGTTTTTTAGTATAGCCGTATAGACTTTTAATATCCGTGGGTTTATGTGATAATTATATAACTTTCCCCTGCATGGAGGAGGCTTTACATGGAGAACATAGAACAGCCCTGTAGAAAAGTGGCAAGCTCCGGCACGGAAAAAAGCCATTTTGAGGACGAGGCCCTTGAAGTCATATGGGAGCTGGCCGAATCCGGCGAGGTCAGGCTCAAAGACATAGTCAAAGAGGTCGGGAACGAAGAGGGCGTCATCGGGATGTCAAAGGACGGCCTGATTGCGGTAAGCGAAGATAAAGTTGCCTTCACGGATAACGGAAGGGCACGGGCAAGGGACATCACAAGGAGGCACCGCCTTGCCGAGCGGCTGTTCGTGGACGTCCTTGACCTTAAGGAATTCGAGGAGGACGCCTGCCGGTTGGAGCACGCCATAAGCCCTGAGGTGGAGGAGGCCATCTGCACGTTTCTCGGGCATCCGCCCACATGCCCCCACGGCAAGGCCATCCCCCGCGGCAACTGCTGCAAGCTCTATATAAAAAAAGTAAGGCCGCTTGTCCAGAGCCTCCCAGACCTTGAAGTCGGCAGGAGCGCAAAGGTCGTTTTCATAAACGCCCCTGCCATGGACAGGCTTGCCTCGATTGGGCTTGTGCCGGGCGCCGAAGTGAAGCTTTTGCAGAAGAAGCCCTCATACGTGCTCGGCATTGACGAGACGACGGTGGCCATAGACGAGGACATAGCAAAAGGGATTTACGTAAAACCTTAGAGGCCGCATGGAAGAAAAGACATTCAGGGAGCACATTAGGTCCAAGGGGCTTAAGTTCACAAAGGAGCGGGAACTCATACTCCGCAAAGTCCTTTCCTTAAAGGGGCACTTCGACCCCGAAGAACTCTACATCGAGATGAGGAAAACCGGGCTTAAGGTCTCAAAGGCGTCCGTATACAGGACGCTTCCGCTCCTGATAGAAAGCGGCCTCATCAGGCAGGTGGAAAAAACGGACAAGCACGCCCATTACGAATCGGCTTTCGGCTCCGGCCACCACGACCACATGCTCTGCATCTCATGCGGAAAGGCCATAGAGTTTTATTCCAGGCCCCTTGAAAGGCTTCAGGAGAGGCTCTGTAGCGGCGAGGGCTTCCAAAGCGTAAGCCACACCCTTGAAATTATGGGCTACTGCCGGAAATGCGCAAAGGGGAAGGACTGAGGCCGGAGGTCTCCAAAAGGGAAGGTCTTTACTTCTTTCTATTTCTTTTCCTTTCGTGCATCTACTTTCACGGGATATTTACCTCGGGCCTCATCCCCCTTCCGGGCGATGCGTATGCCCAGAACTACCCCCTCAAGCACCTCTACGGAGAATCTCTTAAAAACCTGCAGCTTCCCCTCTGGAACCCTTATGAGTTTGCAGGGCTGCCTTTCGTGGGGGCAATGCAAACCGGGGCGCTTTATCCCCTGAACATCCTCCTTTACGGTATTCTTCCAATCCATTATGCATTCAACGCAAGCCTGCTTTTGCATTTCGCCATGGCCGGGTTTTTCACATTCCTTTACCTGAGGCTTTTGGGCATTGGAAGGCTGCCGGCGTTTTTCGGCGGGGCTGTCTTTGCGTTCTCAGGCTTTATCGCCTCCCACAAACCGCATACCGCGATACTGAACGCCTCGGTCTACCTGCCGCTTATAATTTATTTTTTTGAACAGCTTAAAAGAGAGCCGGGCCTCAAGTATATGGCCGGACTGTCTCTATCCATAGCGGTTCAGCTTCTTGCCGGAAATTTCCAGATGTGCATCTACACATATATCGTCCTTTGCGTCTTCTTCGTTTTTGCATTTTTTGAGATGGAAAGAATAAAGAGGGCAAGGTTTGTCCTTTTAAGCGCCGGTGCTCTTTCATCCGGGTTTCTCATGGCCCTTCCGCAGATTCTCCTGACTGCCGAACTGAGCGGCTTCTCCCTGAGGCCGGTAATCCGGCAGACGATGGGATACCTGTTTTCGAGCGAATTCCACGTCCACATGAAAACCCTCCCCTCGCTGATATTCCCCCACCTCTATATAGCCGGCGGCTACGGCGCCCACCTGCCAACCCCCCCTGCAACAGTCGTGGCTTTCACCGGCATACTCCCTATCGTTCTGGCCTTGCTGGTTCTTTTCAGAAACAGGTCTCAGGCCGGCGTAAGGCTCTGGGGGGTCGTTGCCTTCCTCGGCCTTTTGCTTGCGGTTGCGGATGACACCCCGCTTGGCCGCAGCCTTTTTCGCCTCCCCGTCTACGGCATGCTCCGCGCCCATGGAAGGAACCTCTATGAGTTCTCGTTCGCAGTTTCGGTGCTCTTCGCTATCGGCATGAACGCCTTAATATCCACAGGAAAGAACCTGAAGGCGGCGTTGATTGCGCTTGCAGGGATACTCGCGGTTTCGATTGCCGCGGTCATAACCGTAAGATACGCAGGCATCGCCATGAGAGGCGTCATCGGGTTCGGAAACCCGGCCTTTTATATTCCCCTTCTGATTACCTTGGGATATATCCTGTGCCTTCTTTTATACCACTTGAGGCCTAAAAGACTTTTTTTATATTCCCTTTTGCTCCTCGTATTTATCGAGGCCTACTCGTTCGGGGCTTTCTTTGAGGCCGGGGGCAAAACCGTAGGTGAACTTAACGGCATATGCAAAAATAAAGGCTACGAGTTCATGACGGACAGGGAACATGGCAGGCCGTTCAGGCTGGCAAGGCTCGACGACCATACTACAGACCTTTTCAATGCGGCATGCGGCGCGGGCTCACTGAACTCCTACGACCAGCTTGCGCCGAAGGAATACCTTGAGCTCTTCGACCTCGAGCCTCTGGGCTACAGCCGCTACTGGAGCTTTCTCATAGAAAACAACACGCTCCTGAGCATGGCAAATGTGAAGTACCTTATTGTCCCGAAAAAGGCTTCCTCATACGTTAAAATTATAGAAGGCGTCATGACTGCGGAGAAAAAGCCCCTGCAGGGCGAAGTGCGCATAAACCCTAATGTTTATCTCCTAAGCCCTCCCAAAGACAGGCAAAAAAACATCGCCTCGTTCAGTTGGAGTTCAGGGGCTGGAACATACCTCTTGTTGTTTAAGGCGAGGGCCGTTAAAGATGGAGGGGCAAGCCTCAGGATGGAGGTCTACGGCAATGCCGAAAAGGCAGGCCGGTTTTCCCTCAGCCCCCTTCACGCCTACCCCGGCATTATCGGCCCGGCAAGGCAGTATCATAGGGTTTATGTCGCACGGCATCAGGAAGAAGTCACTCTCAGCCTGATAGCCCCCACCTTCGAGCCTGTCGAGATAACCGACATCTCCATCAGCGAGATACAGGGTTACGGCCCTCCACCCGCGGCTTCCGGGGGAAAGGTCTATGAAAAAGTCCACGAAACTGAAGACACTATGATATATCTGAACAGGAACAGCCTCCCACGGGCATATTCCGTATCCGAGCTTGTCAAGGCCGAAGACCTCGAAGAGGTAAAAAAGATGTTTGCCCTTAATGAAATAAACCCCGGCCATCAGGCCGTGCTCTATAAAAAAGACATGGAGGCGGTAGGGACGGAAAAATTTTCAAAGGGAGATGTATTCATTAAGGAGTACGGCCTGCATAAGGCGGTCATTGAAACGGATTTCCCCGGCAAAGGGTTCCTCGTACTTTCCGACCAGTATTACCCGGGCTGGAGGGCGTACGTGGATGGAAGGGGAACGCGGATTCTAAGGGTTAACGGGATAATGCGGGGCGTAATTGTTCCTTCAGGCAGGCACGAAGTGGTTTTCAGGTATGTGCCATCCAACCTTGCGGTTTCCGCATCGCTTAGCCTGCTTGCCTTGGCTGTAGCGGTATTATTGTACCTGAAGAAACCTACTGCGGATTGAGTTATCCGCGGTATTTGCCTGCATACCACATGAGCCTTATCTTTATGAGGTCCAGAAACATCCTAAGCGGGTCACTTAGGAGTTTTACATTTGACTGTGGAGAATTAAGCCACCTGACAGGCGCTTCCTTTATTTTAAATCCCTTCCTCTCTGCAACAAACAGCACCTCGGCGTCGAAACTGTAACCGCTTATGCGGCTCAGCGCAAAAAGCCTCTTTGCGGCCCCGGCACGGTAGAGCTTAAACCCGCACTGCGTATCCCTTATGCCCCCCATGAGAAAAATCCTCACAAACAGGTTGAAGGTCTTGCCCATCCCCTCCCTGTACCACGGCTGCCTTACCGCTATATCGGATTCCTTAAGCGCCCGTGAGCCTATGGCTATGTCAACCCCCCTGTCTATGAATGCCGCGAGTTTTTCAACCTCCTCTATGGGTGTGGATAAATCCGCATCGGTAAAAAGAACGAGGCTGCCTCTGGAGGCCGCAATCCCGTCTTTGACCGCAGCGCCCTTGCCGCTGTTGACATCCTTCCTTAACAGTTTTACGCCCTGAAGACCTGCATTCTTTACCACGGATGAAGTAGTGTCCGTGCTTCCGTCGTCAACGACTATTATCTCAAATTCCCTGAAATTCTCTTTAAGATAAGAGTGCACCTTAGACAGCGTGGGCAGTATCCGCAACTCTTCGTTATACGCCGGTATCACGACGGAAAGACGCTCTTCTCTCATAACTCCGGGATTCTAACAGAATTTTTCCGAACTTTACAACGCCCTGCCCTAAATGCTAAATTTCAATCATGCGGTATGGACGGAAGGCGATAAAAAAGGCAGGGCTCGAGACATGGGACAATCCCCGTGCCGGAAGGGACTACGAGATAAATATATCGTTTCCCGAGTTCACATGCCTGTGCCCGCGCTCCGGGTATCCTGATTTTGCAGTCATAAACATAAAATATGTCCCGGCAAAAAAAATCGTAGAGCTTAAGTCCCTCAAGCTCTACCTGAACTCATTCAGGGATGTCCACGCATCCCACGAAGAGGCTGCAAACATCATCTACGAGGAGCTGTCAAAGAAGCTTAAGCCGAGGTTTTTGGAAGTAGAAGGGGACTTCAACCCCAGAGGAAACGTAAAGACAATTATAAGGGTCTCATCCGAAGAACGCAGGGCCGGATAGGGACGCGCCCCAAACCGCAGGGGCCGTGCCCCCTCAGGCGCTTTTGGCCCTTGCTATGAAAAGCCCCATATTGATGTGGTCTTTTTTGCCCTTTTCCTTTTCTACCCCGCTTGATACGTCAACCGCATAGGGATGCACCCACCTGACTGCCTGCTGCACGTTCTCAGGGGTAAGCCCGCCTGCAAGTATCACCCTTCCCATGAGCTTGGCCTCAAGGGCAATGTCCCAGTTGAATATCCGCCCCGTGCCCCCCAATGCATCAGGGGCGTATGTGTCAAGCAGAAAGGCCGAGACGCCGCCGTAGCGCTTAAGCGGCTCAAGGTCGCTTAGCTCCTTCACCCTTACGGCCTTGATGACGCGCCTGTCTATGATGCACGCCTCAGGCGGCTCATGCCCGTGAAACTGCACAATGTCTATGCCTGCATGACCCGCCATCATGAGGACATCATCCGTCTTCTCGTCAACGAAAACCCCGACAGCGGAGATAAAAGGCGGAAGCCTTGAGATTATCTTTTTTGCCTCATCAGGCGCTATATATCTTGGGCTGCCCTTATAAAAGACAAACCCGAGGGCGTCGGCGCCAAGCCCTGCAGCCGCAAGTGCGTCCTCAATATTCGTTATGCCGCATATCTTGACCTTGACCATACCGCCCTTCCGGTTAATTTCGGGTTCGTGAAAGACCCATGAGTTCGTCCATTTTTCGCCCTATGTCCGCCGCCTCCATAAAAGCAGTGCCTATGAGGAGCGCATCCACCCCGGCGCCCTCAAGCCGGAGGACATCCTCTCTTGTCCGTATCCCGCTTTCAGCCACAACGACCCTGCCTTCGGGTATCTCCTTTTTAATCTCAAACGTCGTGTTCAGGTCCACCTTCAGGGTCGTTAAGTTCCTGTTGTTAATGCCGATTATATCGGAGTTTATAAGCAGGGCAAGCTCAAGCTCCCGCATGTCGTGCACCTCAAAGAGCACGGAGAGGCCCAGTTCCATTGCAAGGGCCTGATATTCTTCAGCCTGCGTCCCGTTAAGACAGGCGGCTATGAGGAGCGCTGCGTCCGCGCCGTTTGCGCGGGATTCGTATATCTGGTATTCGTCGAATATGAAGTCCTTCCTTAAAACAGGCATGTCCGCAGCCGCCTTGACCTCCCATATGTATTTCAGGTCTCCCATGAAGAAGTCCTCCTCTGTAAGCACGGAGATTGCATCAGCCTTCTCCCTGTAGATGCGCGCTATTTTTGCAGGCGCAAAGTCTTCTCTTATGAGACCCTTTGAGGGCGAGGCCTTTTTCACCTCGGCAATGAGCCGTATCCTTTCCCCTGTCCTTCTTATTGCGGCCTTGAAATCGAGCGGCCTTTTGACATCCGGTATGCGGGCCTTAAGCTCTGAAAGAGGGGTCTTGGACTTCGCATAAGAAAGACGCTCCCTCTTTTTTGCGATTATCTCATTCAGGATTCCCATGTGAGGATTTTAAGTCAGTAAGGCCGGAGATTGCAAGGCTTCACTGGACTGACCCCGTCCGACCGGACACGGAACTGAAGAAGGTTAGCAGGGTTACGGGCAAGGAGAAGCCGGTTTGCAGAGGCTCTTTGAAAAGGATTGACCGCAAAGAGGCAAAACACTTAACATTACCCATGCCCAAAGGCTATCTCCTTTTGCTTCTTCACGCCCACCTGCCGTATGTGAGGCACCCTGAGCACGAATACTTTCTTGAGGAAAACTGGCTTTATGAAACCCTGATAGAGACATACATCCCGCTCGCCGGCCTCTTAGAGAGGCTCATTGACGACGGGGTGGACTTCCGCCTCAGCCTCTCTTTAAGCCCGACCCTGCTTGCGATGTTTGACGACCCTCTCCTAAGGGAAAGGTTCATGGGATATTTAGACCGCACGTCCGAGCTTACGGAAAGGGAAATTTCAAGAACGAAAAATGACAGCCGCATCCGGCCCCTCGCAGAAATGTATAATGAAAACCTCAACCGCATAAGACGGCTCTATGTAGAGCGCTACGGCTCTGACCTCTCCTCCGCCTTCCTAAGGCTTGCGGATACAGGCAATGTCGAACTCATAACCACATCCGCAACACATGCCTATCTGCCGAACCTCTCAGTGATGCCTGATGCCGTAAGAACCCAGATAGCTACGGCGTGCCGGGATTACGAGCGCCGCCTATTAAGGCCGCCCCGCGGGATGTGGCTTCCCGAATGCGGCTACTATGAGGGGCTTGACTCAATGCTTAAGGAGTCCGGCATAGAGTATTTTTTTTTGGAAAGCCACGGCCTGCTCCATGCAAGTCCGGCGCCAAAATACGGGGTGTTCATGCCCGTAAGAAGCGCCTCCGGCGCGGCTGTGTTCGCAAGGGACAAGGCCTCGGCAATGCAGGTGTGGAGCTCAAAGGCGGGATACCCCGGAGACCCCGACTACAGGGAGTTTTACAGGGACATAGGCTTTGACCTTCCTCTGAAATACATCCGGCCTTACATACATCCCGACGGGATACGGATTCCCACGGGGATTAAATACCACCGCATAACAGGCAGGGGCGCAGGGAAAAGGCCGTATGAAAGGGGGAAGGCCGTTAAAAAGGCAAAACTCCATGCAGAGGATTTCATACGGAAAAAACAGGCGGAGGCCGGACGCCTGAACGAATCCTACGGGTTTTCGCCGGTGCTCACCGCTCCCTACGATGCGGAGCTTTTCGGCCACTGGTGGTTTGAGGGCATAGACTGGCTTGAGTTCCTTCTGAGGGGGCTTGATGCGCAGGACGAGATAAAAACAATAACACCCTCTGAATACCTCGCGGACAACCCCGCGCTTCAGACCGTAAGCCCCTCGGCCTCAAGCTGGGGCAAAGGGGGCTACGGCTCGACTTGGTGCAGCGAGCGTAACAACTGGGCGATAAGACACCTGCATGCGGCCTCGGAAAGGATGAAGGGGCTTTCACTAAGGTTTCCTGAGGCCAAAGACCCCCTCCTCAAAAAGGCGCTTAATCAGGCGCTGAGGGAGCTTCTTCTTATGGAGGCAAGCGACTGGCCCTTCATGATAGAGCGCAGGACCTCGCCTCATTACGCAGAGGACAGGCTCATCGGGCACATAAATAATTTCAACAGGCTCTACGGGATGCTCACCGGCGGGGCGATGGACAGCGGCCTTGTTTCCGAGATGGAGCGCAAAACCCGCCTGTTTCCGTTTCTGGATTACAGGGACTACGGCAGGAGTTTTTCGAAGGGATAGGACTTCAGGTAGGATAGGAACTCGTCCGAGGCGTAGGAGGAGATGCTGTTACGGTTGAATATCAGGGAGAAGTCCCTGAGCATCCTGACCTCCTTAATCCCAAGCATGCTGATGGTGCCGTACCTGAGCTCTTTCCTTACCGCCCACTTGGAGACTATGGAGACGCCGACGCCGTTTTCAACTGCCTCCTTTATCGCCTCCGTGCTTCCGATGACCGCGGATATCTTCATGCCCGAGACGGTTATGCCGCGCTTGGCCAGATATTTCTCTATGACCTGCCTCGTGCCGGAGCCTTCTTCCCTGAAAATAAAAGGCTCTTTCTTTACGTCGTTTATGGAGACCTCTTTTTTCTTGGCCCACGGGTGGAAGGGCGCCACTATAAGGGAAAGCTCGTCCGCAACGAGTTTCTCGGTCATCACCTTGTACTTGGTCACCTCTCCCTCTACAAGTCCGAGGTTGAGGTTCCCGGCCTTAAGGAACTCCAGTATCCTCTTTGTGTTTCCCACAAGGAGGTGTATCTTTATCTTTGGGAATGCCCGCATGAAATCCGACACGACCGCCGGAAGCAGGTAGTTGCCTATCGTTGTGCTTGCGCCCACGCTGATACTGCCCTTAACGAGCCCCGTGACGGCCCCTATGTCTTTGTCTATGGATGCGTAAAGCCCCAGTATCTGCTTGGCGTAGTTATAGAGTATCTCGCCTGCGGGCGTAAGCGTGACCGTGCTGCTTGTCCTGTCAAAAAGCTTCGTCTCGAAGGCCTCCTCAAGGGCCTGAATCTGAAGGCTCACGGCAGGCTGGGTAAGATGTATTATCTCGGACGCCTTTGAAAAGCTCTTGGTCTCCGCAACGGTGCATAAAACCCTTAGCTTATGGTCTTCCATTCCCATAACAATTGCTTATTATATGATAAGCTACTCCAATAATGCAACATCCCTTTTTTTATATCTTTTTCATATTGATGCGGCCTTGCCGGAACTCTCCCCCCTCTCCCCTTTTTCTTGACTAAGGCAAAGTCTTTCTGTTAGTTTAATTAATATCCGCCATGGCTTAGGATGGCCGGAGTTTAAGTATTGGAGGTTGAATTCCTATGGCTGCTGCAAAGACGAAAAAGAAGGCCGCGGAGAAGCCCGGGCGGAAAGCCCCGGCAAAGAAGCAACCCGCAACCGGACGGCTTAAGAAGGCAGTGCCTTCAGGGGAAGCTAAATCCGCAAAACAGTCCAACGCGGCAAAGACCGCAGGGAAGATGACGCCCGCGGGACAGAAGCTGGAGGAGATAAAAAAGAAGCTCTTCCTCCAGAGGGAGACGATTTTAAACGAGGCCGAAGTGGCCATGAACGCCCTGCCCGACCAGACCGTGTTCCCGGACCTCGGGGACCAGGCCACGGTGGAGTCCGACAGAAGCTTTATGCTCAGGCTCCGCGGAAGGGAGCGGAGGCTCCTTAAAAAAGTGGAAGAGGCCATAGACCGGATGGATAAGGGAACCTTCGGCATCTGCGATATCTGCGGCGAAAAGATAGATGTAAAGCGGCTTATGGCAAGGCCCGTCACTACCATGTGCCTTAACTGCAAGACAGAGCAGGAAGAGGAAGAGAAGATTCAGGGCATCTAAAGGCCTCCCTTCATTCCGTACCTTTCCGAGAGCGCATCGCCTAATATGTTGAAAGACAGGGCTGCGACCGCAATCGCAATCCCCGGCGCAAGCACCATCCAAGGCGCAGATAAGATATAAGACCTTCCGGCGCTTATCATCGAGCCCCAGCTTGCAACGGGAGGCTGCGCCCCAAGCCCCAAGAAACTCAGGGACGCCTCTGTGATTATGTAGCCTCCGGTCTTAAGACCCAGCATTACAAGGGAAAGCGGAAGGCACTGCGGCATGAGATGCCTGAAGATTATTCTTGCGTTGCCGCATCCCACGGCCCTTGCCGCATCCACAAACGGAGACTCCTTAAGTGAAAGCACATACCCCCTTATGAGCCGCGCAAAAGAGGCCCATCCCACGGAGGCTATCGCTATCATCACGGTGTATATGCCCGGAGGGAGCAGTATGGATATGCCTATTGCAAGGAGCAGCGAGGGGAACGAGAGCACGAGGTCAACGGCGGCCATCAGCGCGGTGTCGAGCCTGCCGCCGTAGTAGCCGGAGAGCAGCCCCACAAGAAGCCCCGCCCCCATGGCTATGACCGCAGAGACGAGGGCGACGCCGAGGGATATCCTCCCGCCTGCAAGCACCCGCACCATGACGTCCCTGCCCTTCTGGTCCGTGCCGAAGGGGTGTTTGAGCCCGGGGGCGTTTTTCAGGCTGTCAAGGTCTATCCTGTCCGGGGCATAGGGCAGTATCATGGGGGCAAGCACTGCAAGGAGACAAAGTGCGGCTATTACTATCAGCGCCGCCTTACCCCTTTTCGGCATAGAGCCTCACCCTCGGGTCAAGGTATTTATAAGATACGTCCACTATCAGGTTTACGAGCACAAAGACCGCCGTCCCTATCAGTATCGTCCCCATGACGACAGGGTAGTCGCGCTTTATAATGCCCTCCATCGCCATCCTGCCTATGCCGTCCCATCCGAATATGGTCTCAGTAAGCACTGCGCCGTTTAGGTAGCTCCCGAAATCAAGCCCGATGACCGTGACTATGGGGATGAGGGCGTTTCTCATCACATGCACGAGTGCAAGCCTCTTTGTTGTCACGCCCTTTGCCCTTACCGTCTGAAGGAACGGCATGTCAAGTATGTCCATGACCGCCGTCCTTGTGACCCGCGCAATAGTGGCTATGGCAGGCAGAGAGAGCGTTATTGCCGGAAGAAGCAGGAACCTCAGTCCTCCGGTGCCTGAAGGGGGGAGGAGCCTCAGGTAGAAGCTTACTACGAGCATGAGCATAAGCCCGCTCCAGAAAACGGGTATGCTTATTCCAATCACGGATGCCGACGATATAAGGCCGTCAAGATACGTGCCCCTCTTCCATGCGGAGAGAAACCCCAAGGATATGCCCACCGGCACGGCTATGAGCATGGCGGCAAAGGCAAGCCTCATGGTGTTGGGAAATTTTGAGGCGAGGTCGTCCGAGACCTTCCTTCCGGTGTAATAGGAGCGTCCGAACTCTCCCTTCATAAGAAGCCCCAGATAGCCTGCGTATTGCTCTATTGCGCTTTTGTCGGAACCTATCTGTTTCCTTATGGCCTCTATCACCTCAGGGCTTGCCCTCTCTCCGACCATGCCCTGCACAGGGTCTCCGGGAAGGGCCTTTGTGAGAGTAAAAGTGATAAGCGTTATCCCCAGAAGAAGGGGGATGAGGAGGAAAAGCCTTTTTAGGATGTAGAGCGCCATCGGCTATATGATAAAACTAAGGGGGGCTAAATACAATTATATTTCTTTTTTTATGACTCTCTGATAAAATTCGCATTTTCTGCAATCCTCGTATTTCTGCGCAAATGTTCCCTGCACCTTGCCTTCGCAGAAGGTGCCTGCCACCGCCCAGCATATCCTGCCAAAATCGGGATAGGCAGGGCATTTAATTGTTGCATCCTTATCCCTGCCGCATTTCATGTATTCCCAGCATTTTACTTTCCGTGATTCTTCCTCGCTCTGGCAAGGGAAATAGAGGCTAAATGCGGACCCTTTCCCTAAGGTGCTTTCTGCTTTAATGAATCCGCCATGCTCCTCTATAATCTTTCTCGTTATTGAAAGCCCGAGACCCGTGCCGTGACCGGTTTCCTTCGTGGAAAAGAACGGTTCAAAAATAAGGGAGAGCTTCTCCGGCGGGATTCCTGGCCCGGTATCGGAAACCTTCACAAAGACGTAAAAGACATTGTACAGCTCCTCTAAGCCGGCTGTTACCGACAGCAGGCCGCCTCCGGGCATTGCGTCTATCGCATTGGCGATAAGATTTTCAAGGGCCTGTCTGACCTGCTCCCTGTCCATCAGGATGGCAGGGAGGCCTTCCTTTAATTCCACATCCGTTTTTATGGACTGTTCGTTCCATAAATCCCCGTGCATCTTCAGGGAGTCTATGACCACCTCCCCTATGGACTGCCTTTGCAGGCGGCACCTCGCATCCCTCGAAAAGGTCAGCACGTCCTTCAGCACCTTCTCGAGCCTGTCCACCTCCCTAACCACGACCTCGGCGTAATCCTTTTCCTTTCCGCCGCCGCTTATCTTATGCAGCCTTCTGGCAAACCCGCCTATCGCGGTAAGAGGATTCCGTATCTCATGGGCCACGTCAGCGGTCAGCCTTCCGAGGGAGGCGAGCTTTTCGGCCTGAATCAGTTTACCCTGAGAGTTCTTTA
The DNA here is from genome assembly GCA_030682405.1 of Thermodesulfovibrionales bacterium. GTDB lineage: Bacteria > Nitrospirota > Thermodesulfovibrionia > Thermodesulfovibrionales > JdFR-86 > JAUXOF01. The sequence continues at coordinate 2,395 of JAUXOF010000024.1, read as the reverse complement.
ATTCCTTTGTTTTTTTAGCCACTTCGTCTTCAAGGGTCTTGGTCCAATTTTCCATCTTTTCCCTTGCTGCTTCGAGGTCTTCCGTCATCACATTGAAAGTGTCCGCAAGGAGTCTCATCTCATCCCCTGAGGTTATTATGGCCTTCTGCTTTAAATCGCCTTCTGAAACATTTTTCATGGCGGTTGAAAGTATTGAAACAGGGTTAAGGACAAATCTTCGCAGGACAAAATATAAAATCATTGAACTGATGCCCATGAAGACAACGGCATAAATGGTTATCTCCATGGTTTGTCTCCGTATGTTTTCATCAACAGGGGAAAGTGAAAAGTCGGTTTCAAGGATGCCTAAAACCTTTAGCTCCTGAGGATGGACATGACAGGCAGCGGTATAGCAGGAAGGCTCGTTATATATCGGGTCAATAACCGTGATGACCCTGCGTCCGTCCTTGTCTCTATATATCGTCCACCGGTCGCGGGTTTTCAGTGTCATTAACGGTTTCACCGGGTCGCTGTGGCAGCCGATGCAGGCCGGGGCCCCCCTGTCAACCATCAGGCCTATCTCTTCATGCCCGGAGGAATAGAAGACCCTCCCCCTGCCGTTGAATATCCTTGCCCTCCTGACATTCTCTGCGGAGCCTATGCCGTCTATGGTCTGCTGTAAGGACTCCCTGTGATACGTGAGCATGCCGTAACGGGCGCTCTTCTTAATCAGCTCCGAGTAAGACGCCGCGTGCTGGATTGCGCTGTTCGTGAGATTCCTTTTGGCGGCGCTTATCAATGCATACCACGATATGCCCCCTCCGATTACCATAAGCAGGCCGATAGCGGTTATGAGCTTGGCGGCAAGGGATGTCTTAATATGTCTAACCGGACTATTCACTTGTCCCGCCCATTTCACCCGCTATTAAATTCAAGCCTCAAGAGGCATCTTCCATGATGCAGCGCCTCTCCTTACAATATTCTATCACAATCAAATCCCCCCACACCCCCTTTGCTAAAGGGGGGAATAAATGGTTGTCTTATGTGCTCAAAAGCACTTTTTCAGCAGTCTCAAATTGAACGTCTACAAATAGAAATGTTAAACTGCTTCATGGGTAAGGCGTCAATGGGGAAAAAGATTAAGAAAACAACCACTTATGCGCCTGAGAAGCCGACTGAATCTGCGGCTGTTCCCTCTATGAATCTTCTTGTGGAATCACTCCGCAAGCCGTTTGTTCCTCTTGTCCTTATAGCCCTTCTCGGCATTCTTGCATATTCAAATACGTTTAATGCGCCGTTTCAATGGGATGAGCAAAAATTTATAGTTAACAATCCTATAGTTAAAGACCTCGTATATTTCATCGAACCATCAACAGCAGAAAATCTTGAATTATACCCGGCGCTTAAAGGCAGATATGTAGGATATCTCACATTTGCACTTAACTTCAAAATCCACGGCCTTGATGTAAGGGGCTACCATGTCGTAAACATCCTAATACATATCATAAACAGCCTGCTTGTTTATTTTCTTGTGCTTCTTACGTTCAGGACTCCGTATTTAAATAATCCCCTCTTTTTAAATAATCCCCCCTCGCCCCCCCTTGCCAAAGGGGGGTTGTCCGAAGGTAATCTCATTGCCCTTTTTTCAGCCCTTCTCTTTGTCTCCCATCCCATACAGACAGAAGCTGTGACATACATATTCCAGAGGCTCGCGTCTCTATGTGCGTTTTTCTATTTGCTTTCGCTTCTACTTTATATAAAATCACGGCTTACAGAGAAGAATACCAGATATGCTTTCTATGCCCTTTCTTTGCTTTCAGCAGTTCTTGCCATGAAGACAAAGGAAAACGCATTCACCCTTCCTTTAGTCATAACCCTTTATGAATTCTTTTTCTTTAAGGGTTCGATAAAAAGCAGAGCGCTCCGCCTCGTCCCTATTCTTCTTACGATGCTTATAATTCCTCTTTCGCTTATTGGAATTGATAAACCTGTTGGGGAAATTATAAGCGGAATAGGCACCGCAACAGAAGGCTATCAGGGCATATCGAGATGGGATTATTTTCTTACCCAATTCAGGGTCATTGTCACATACATAAGGCTTTTGTTTTTGCCCATAAACCAGAACATAGATTACGACTACCCTGTGTTTCATTCGTTTTTTGACTTAGGGGTGCTTTTGTCATTCTTTTTTCTTCTGTCTGTTTTCGGCTCTGCCGTATATCTTTTTTACCACTCGAAAAATAACCCTTCCTTCAGACTAATCTCATTCGGGGTCTTCTGGTTTTTTATAACCCTCTCTGTTGAATCCTCGATAATCCCCATCCCGATGGTGATAAACGAGTACAGGCTCTATCTGCCTTCTTTCGGGGCATTTGCAGCAGCAGCCGGAGGGGCACTAATTTTGCTTAAAGGCTTG
>JAUXOF010000017.1 GCA_030682405.1 Thermodesulfovibrionales bacterium | reverse complement strand
GTTGATGCGGAAGGCAACATCTACATAGCGGATGAGGACAAGAAAATGGTCCATGTCCTTGACGGGTCGGGACGGCCGAAACTCTCATGGGGCGGCAAGACCAAGCAACAGGGCTGGGAGATGAAGAAGCCCGCGGGGATTTACGTTTACGGCGACAGGGTATATGTCACTGACCGCGGCATGGATGCGGTGCACATCTTCCTAAAAGACGGCAAATATATAGAGAGTTTCGGAGAAGGCGGAGGCGGCCCAAAGAAGTTTTCCAGCCCGGCGGGGATATGCGTGGTAAGGGGCGTAGTATATGTTGCCGACACAGGCAACAAAAGGGTGCAGGCATTCAGCATTGACGGCATATATATGGGCTCGGTAGGCGGCAAGAACGTTTTTAAGGGGCCCATAGACGTTGCGGTTGACTACAGGGGGTATTTGCTTGTGGCGGACGAAGGTGCGATAAAGTTGTTTAAACCTTCGGGGGAGCTTGAGGCGACATACTACGCGATGAAGGAGCCTGTCTCCATATCGGTGGACAAAAGCGGTTTCTATGCGACCGACAACAAGGAGCTGAATATAAAGAAATTTGACTTCATGGGCAACCAGCTTCTTTCTTTCGGCACTGAGGGCAAGGGCAGCGCGCAGTTCAGGGAAATCTCCGGCCTTTCGGTCGGGCCTTCAGGCGGCATCTTTATTGCGGATGCGAAGAAAAAGACCGTTCAGGTCTTTTCTGTAAAGCAGGACCCGGTCAGGGTCGAGGATGTCCCCTCCCTGACCTCGGTCAGATGGCTTAAAGACATAAATACGAAGGCCGACCGCCTGCTTTCCGGCGGAGAAGGGAAATTCTACGGGACTGAGAGCAAGACAGGCTCGATATTCGTAATGGAAGGCGACAATATAAAAACCTTTAAGCCGCAGGCCAAGGGCGGCTGGAAAAAACCCGGGGGCATGGCTATTGACCCCGATGGCCTGCTATGGCTGGCAGACACAGGCAATGACCGCATAATAAGGATTGACTCAAGCGGCAATATTACGGCCGCGATAGGCTCATCCGGGAGCAAGGGCGGCTACTTCTCAGACCCAAGCGATATAGACATCTCAGAAGGCGGGCTGATATATGTTGCGGATACCGGAAACGAGAGGGTTCAGGTAATAAACAGAGACGGGGTATTTTTGCGTTCCATAGGGGAGACATCCGGGCAGTACCACATGGAAAAGCCCGTGGCCGTCGCCTTAGACAGCTCCGGCAGCGCCTACATTGCCGATGCCGAGACAAACAAGATATTCGTCTTCACCCCTGAGGGCAAAAGCAGGGGGCATTGGGGCGGAGAAGGCGATGGGCAGGGGCTTTTCAAAGAGCCTTCGGACATACTCGTTACGGAAACAGAGGTCTTTGTGCTTGATTCGGGAAACCGGAGGGTTCAGGTATTTGACCTCACAGGCAGGTTCCTGAGGGAGTTCGGCGCCGGAGGCAGGGGCAAGGGCGACTTCAAAGAGCCTTCGGGTTTTGCCCTCACGGACGCCACCCACCTTTTGATATCAGACCCCGATGCCGGGAGGATACAGATGTTCAATATCCTCTATACACCGAAGACTCCGGGCGGCTTCAGGGCGGAGGGCGGCATGCGGCAGGCCGTTGTCTCATGGCAGGGAAGCGATGAGGGGTTCATAGACCATTACACGGTTTACAGGTCGGAAGACAGGCTCCAGTTCAGGGAGATAGCCTCGGTGGCGGCCAATGCTACGGCATACAGCGACTCAGACATCCTGCCGGAGAGGAAATATTATTACAAGGTGAGCGCTTCTGCCGTAGGGGGCAACGAGAGCGGCTTGAGCAACGTGGCCGAGGTGGTGGCCACGAAGTTCATACCGTCTGCCCCTGCATGGTTCAGCACAACGCCCGGTGAAAGGAGCGTTGCCTTCACATGGGAGGCGTCACCCAAGGGCTTTGTCACATCATATGCCGTCTACAGGGAGGAGGCCGGAGAGTTCAAGCCCATCGGGACTCCAACCGCAAACAGCTTTATAGACGGGTCGGTCAACCCGGATACGGCATACACCTACAGGATAGTGGCCGTAAGCTCGGACGGCATTGAGAGCGATGCGGCCGTGGCAAGGGTCGCCACCTTAAAGCAGACAAAGCCGCCGGTTGAGCTTGCCGTCCTCAGCGTGGAAAAGGTATTCTCCAACAATTACAAATATTACGAAAAAGAGCCGCTCGGCACGGTGAAGATAACGAACAACACGGCTGAACAGATAGCAAGGCTGAAGCTTTCGCTGATGGTAAAGGAGTATATGGACTACCCGACGGAAAAGGAGATAGAAAACCTCCAGCCGTGGCAGTCCCTCGTTATCCCGGTGTATGCGGTTTTCAACAACAAGGTGCTGGATATAACGGAAAACACGACTATTCAGGCCGAGCTGAAGGTATCGTACTATGACAGCAGCAAGCTGCAGTCCCACGCAATAAGCAGTCCCCTGACACTGTACGAAAAGCACCACACCACATGGGACGTCAGGGACAGGATAGCCACTTTCATCACCCCCAAGGACCCGATTCTGCTTGAGTTTGCGCGCGGGATTGCAAAGCAGTACACCGATGACGGCTCTGAGCCGCTTTTTTATGCGAGGGCAGTGTTTGGCGCCTTGGGCGTAATCGGCGTCTCCTACATGCCGGACCCCAATACCCCTTATCAGGTCTCCTCCGAGCGGTCGGATGTTGCGGACTATATCCAGTACCCGAGGGAGACCCTGTTCAGAAAATCAGGGGACTGCGACGACCTCGTAAACCTCTATGCCTCGGCGCTGGAAAGCCTCGGCGTAGATACCGTCCTGCTTGACATGCCCGGGCACATCCTTATGATGTTCTCGACCAAGATGGACAAGGACCTTGTGCAGTCCTCTGAGGCCCTCAAGGATATGTTTGTGATGCATGAGGGCTATGCATGGGTGCCGGTGGAGACCACGCTGGTCGGTTCCTCGTTTATAAATGCGTGGAAGAAGGGTGTAGAGAGCTATAACGCAGGCAAAGACAAGGGGCTGCAGATAATAGACATAAAGAAGGCATGGGAGACGTTTAAGCCCGCGACCCTTCCGCCATCCACATGGAGGGCGGAGGCGGTTTACAGGGACGAGATAGAGGCCAAGTTCCGGGACGAGCTTGCCTATCTCAAGGACCTGAGGGTGAGGTATCTGAGCAAGAAATACTTAGACGCCCTTTACATAAACCCCTCGGACCTGTATGCGCTGCTTCAACTGGGCATCGTATACGTGGACAACAATAACGAAAAGGCCGCCGAGTTTTTCAGGAAAATCCTTGCCATAGAGCCGGGAAACGCCGCCGCAATGAACAACCTCGGAAATCTCCAGTTCATAAAGGGCGGTTATGCCGAGGCGCTGAAGTTCTATGAGGATTCCGCTGCCCGAGACCCCAAAGACCCTGAGGTGTTTATAAACATTGCAAAGTGTTATCTTAAGCTCGGAGAAAAGGTAAAGGCCAAGGATGCATTCGAGAGGGCATATACGCTTAACCCTGACGTCGCCGGTGCTCACCGCAACATAGCGTTTGAGGTCGGAGACCCGTCGCTGATTATCAAATAGAGGGCTTGATCCCGGGGCTACAGTGTCCGCTTGAACGTCAGTATCGCCAGCGTCATCATGACTGCGGTGAAGGAGGCCAGAAACGCAAGGTCTCCCGCAATGACGCCGAAGCCGGAACCCTTAAAGAGTATGGCCTTCAGCGCATCCACTGCATATGCCTCGGGGTTGACCTTCGCAAACGCCTTGAGCCATCCGGGAAAGCTTGCTACGGGGTAGACCGCGCCGCTTGGGAAAAAGAGCATCACATTGAGAAATCCGGTCAGTATCCCGACTATCCTCGGATGGTTGACCCGGCCCAGCATGACGAACATCAGGCTCAGAAGGCCCAGCGTTGTCAGGACTATCACGGAAAAGATGGATGCGCACTGCCCTATCCCCTTTGAAAGCGGGATGCCGGTTATCAGCATGCTTACGGCAAGGGTTACGCCCGCAACAACCGTTGTTATGGAAAGTCCGCTTATGACAAGTCCGCCGACTATGTGAGACTTTGAAAGCGGGGTCAGGAGATAGCTCTCGTCAATGCCGAGGAACCTGTCCATGACGAGATTAAAGACGCCGGTCGTCATGGCGCCCAGAAAAATGGCCATTATCACAACGCCCGGCACAAGGGACTGGAAGTAGTCCACCTTGGCGTAGAGGTCCACGGGCCTCAGGTATACGGCATCCTGCCTTTCCCTTATCGGGGTGTAATCGAGGTCAAGCGACCTGAAGGCGCTCTCAATCGAGGCCCTGATGTTTTCCGCGGATATCCCATCCGTGTTGTCAACAAACAGGCCGGCCTCAGGGCTTCTTTTAAGGATGGCCCTCCGGCTGAAATCAGGCGGTATCAGGAGGGCGGCCTTGTAGATGCCCTGCCTTACGCCCCTGACGGCCTCGCCCTGGTCTTTCATGTATATAAGGGAGATGTTGCCCGGCCCGGCCTCAAGCGCCCTGAGGTTTTCTATCACCCGACTTGAATACCGGCCTCCGTCATGGTCCACTACGGCCATGGGCAGGCCTTTCAGTTTCCCCTGAAATGAGTTCCCCAGTATCACAAGGTAGAGGATGGGCATGACAAAGCTCATCGCAAGGACGACGGGGTTGCGCCTGAATTTTAGCAGGTCGCGCTCTATGACTGCTAAGAGTTTCTGCATGTGCCGTAATCCCTCTGGAACATTCCCTCCGGCCTGAGCCCTTTCATCTGCCCCATTTCCGGGGCACTCCGGCCCCGAGGAGGAAGCTCACCTTTTTTGCCTCCTCTTCCCTTATTGATTTGCCGGTGTAGTGTATGAAAACGTCCTCAAGGGACTGTTCGTGTATTGTCACTGACTGTATCTGTCCTCCGGCTGACCGTATCCTGTCCATGAGCATGGGCAGGTTGTGAGCGCCGCTGTCGACATAAACCCTGATGAGGATGCCTTCCTCGGCAATCTTGTGCACAAAAGGCAATTCCCTTGCGGCAGCGATGATATCAGGGGAGGGATTCCCTATTCTTAGCAGGATGATGTCGTTTCCGGACAGCCTGGACTTAAGTTCGGCCAGGCTGCCCAAGGCGATGATATTGCCTGCATCCATAATCGCAACCCTGTCTGAGAGCGTTTCGGCCTCTTCCATGTAATGGGTCGTGAGGAATATCGTAATTTTGCCGTCTTCCTCCCTGAGTTTTCTCAGGAAGTCCCAGACGACATGCCTTGACTGCGGGTCAAGCCCTATGGTCGGCTCATCAAGAAAAAGTATCCTCGGCCTGTGCACAAGCACCCTTGCAACCTCAAGCCTTCTCCTCATGCCGCCCGAATAAGTCGCCGCAAGGTCCCCTGCCCTTGCCGAAAGCCCAACCATATCAAGGAGATATTTACTCCTCTCCTCCCTTTCCGCACGGGACAGTCCGTAGAACCTTCCGTAGATGTCCATGTTTTCCGAGCCGGTGAGGTCAAGGTCGCTTGTCATCGCCTGCGGCACGACGCCTATGTTGAGCCTGACGTCATGCGGGTGACTTGCGACATCATAGCCTGCTACGGATGCGCTTCCGGAGGTGGGCTTAAGCAGGGTTGTCAGCATCCTTATGAGGGTTGTCTTGCCTGCGCCGTTGGGTCCTAAGAAGCCGAAGAACTCCCCTTCATGCACGCTGAAACTTACATTATTAACGGCGGTTACCGGGCCGAACTTTTTCGTTATCTCAGCCACCTCCACGGCTTCCGGGCCTTGAATACTTTTCCCCCTGTCCGGGCTCATCTGTTTTTTGGAATATTGACGTCAACGGTCATGCCCGGTTTAAGCATTCCCGCAGGCCCCTTGACCCTTATTTTGACCCGGAAGGTTTTTATATCCTGCCTGCCGCGTGTGATATCCCTTTGGGTTGCGAATTCCGCATACCTGCCTATTTCTGAAATCACCCCTTTAGAGGTCTTTCCGGCCTGACCCGCAGTATATATTTCGGCCTCATCCCCGAGCCCCAACAGCCCTATCAATGTTTCCTCTATGTCCACCCTCACCCACAGGTCGTCGAGGTCTGCAATCGTGAGGATTGCCGAGCCCGGGGAGACGACTTCCCCTTCTCTGACCGCACTGAAAACGACAGTGCCTGTAATGGGCGACGATATTACGGTATCCTCAAGTCTTGCCCTGTGATAAGAAAGAGCGGCCTGTGCCTCCTTAAGCCTTGCAAGGGAAGAACCCGTCTGGCTTACATATGCGCCGAGGCGGGCCGTGAGCGCATCCTTTCTTGATGCCGCCGAGTCAAGCCCTGCCTTTGATGCCTCAAGTTCCGATAATGCCGTCTCAACGGCAGTCTGTTTGAGGTCTGCGTCGGACTTCGGGATGAAGTTCTCGGCGTAAAGGGAGTTTGCCCTCTGAAGCTGCCTTTGGGCCTCAATGAGCCGGGCCTCTGCACCGCCGAGTTGCGCCTGCGCCCTCGTTATTTCCGCTTCGGCATTCAGGATATCGGCTGTTGAGCTTTCCACAGCCGCCTCTGCGGCCTCGACATCGGCCGCTGACCTCTCTATGCCTGCCATCGCCTGCTCAACCGCTGCCCTGAGGTCGTCGTTTTTGAGCCTTATTACAACCTGCCCCTTGCCGACGGTATCTCCCTCCCTTGAGCTTATGTAAGAGACCCTTGCCGCAACCTCTGATGAGAGGTTGACCTCGGTTGCCTCGATTATGCCGGTTGTGAGGATGACGTCTGTGCGCCTGTCTTTCTGGACGTAGAAGACCGCGACGGCTGCTGCGGCTGCAAGGAAAAATATTACGGCCAATGGCCTCAATGGCGATTTCATTCCGCAGCCTCCACGGTTGCGCTATAATCGAATTTCAACAGGCCAAGGAAAAAGTCCCGTTTTAAAATGTATCATGGCAGTAAATGCAGAGTTCGTACGGGTTTTCCGCCTTATACCTGAAGAGCCTGCCCCAGTCCGACGTATGCGGCGAATGGCAGCTCAGGCACTCGAAGGTCTTGCCTTTTCTTCTCGGGTCGCTTTTCCCTCTCACGGGATGACCGGCAGCCTTAAACCCTACTACTGCATGGGCTTCTTTCTCCACCCTCGGATGGCACTTCCTGCAGAGGATATTGCCCTTGCTGACTATAAGATACTCGTTGTTGCTTGCATGGGCGGTGTGGCACTCAAGGCACAGGCCGGCCTTGACCGGGTCGTGGACGGTTTTTTTGCCTGTGAATTTTGCAGTGTCGTGGCAGTTAAAGCAGATTGTCTGTTTGCTTGCAACAAGAAGCTTTTCGTTTTCCGAGCGGTGCGGGTTATGGCAGGCAGTGCATATGCCTATACCCACGGGCGCATGGATTGTGGGCGCATAGAACTTCGCCTTGTCGTGGCAGCTGTAGCAGACGTCGGCGGTTTCCGATGAAAGACCCTTTGGAAATGCGGTTGTCATCTTGTGCGGCGTCTCGCTTGCATCAATGCCGCTGTGGCATGACCGGCATCCCATCCCTATGGCAGGGTGTACAACCGCTCCCTGAGACAGGTCAGGGTGGCACATATTGCAGTCGACCTCCTCTGCGTATCCGGTGGCTGCGGTTAAAGCCCACAATATCACTGCTAAGGCGCATATGCTGCCTATCTTCATGACGAACCTCCTTTGCAGAGTTTACTGCTTTATATACATAAAAAGATACCCATAAATAAAGCCCTGCCTGTTTATCTGCCCGCGTGACAGTGGTTACAGAGGTCAAACGGCTCATGCGCCTCGTGCCTGAAAAGCCTTATCCATTCGGAGCTGTGAGGCTCATGGCAGCTTGTGCATGTAAAGCGTTTCCTCTGCCTTTTCGGGTCCTTTTTTGCGTTCATCGGGTGGCCGCTCTTCGTAAGCCCGGTTATCCCGCCGTGCGGCTCCTCTAAAATCTTAGGATGGCACGGCCTGCACACACTGTTGCCGTTGCTTACCAGAAGCGAGGAGTACCGGGACGAATGCGGCTTGTGGCAGTCCATGCATACGCCCGCCCGGACGGGCGGATGGATATTCTTTTTTATGAATCCGGATTCCCTGTGGCATTTATAGCAGATGTTGGGCACTGTGCCGGAAAGGAGCTTGGCATACTCGGACTGGTGCACCTCATGGCATTCGGTGCACATGCCCGCAGCTATTGGGCCGTGGACGTCTTTTTGCCTGAATTCGTTTGAGTCATGGCATTTATAACAGACATTGGGCATATCCTTTGAGAGCAACTTGAGCGTGTTGGATGAGTGCGGCGCGTGACACCTCGTGCATTTGCCCGCCGCAATAGGCGCATGGATGACCTTGCCTGATGTAAACTTCTGTTTGTCATGGCATGTAAAGCATATATCGTCCGAGATGAGCAGTTTTTCGGAGTCGCTTGTGTGAGGTTTATGACAACTCATGCACATGCCTGTTGCAACCGGCGGATGTGCTATCTTGCCGCCGAGGATGCCGCCTCTGTCGTGGCATGTATAGCATATGTCGTCCGAGATGAGCAGTTTTTCGGAGTTGCTTGCGTGAGGTTTATGACAACTCATGCACATGCCGGCTGCAACAGGCGGATGTACCACCTTGCCCATAGAGAGCGTCTCCCTGTCGTGGCAGTTAAAGCAGATGTCGGCTGAAAGCAACAGCTTGTTCGTGTCGCTTGCGTGGGGGACGTGGCAGCCCGTGCACATGCCTGCTTGAACGGGTCCGTGGACGGACTTGCCTGTGGAAATGGCCTGCCTGTCGTGGCACGTAAAGCATATGTCTTCGGAAATAAGCAGTTTGGCCGTTTCCGTGGAGTGGGGGTTGTGGCAGGACAGGCACATCCCGCCGGCAACCGGCGCATGGACAGAGGTCTTTTCAAAGGCAGTCTTGTCATGGCAGATAAAGCACAGGTCAGGCGTCGGTGAAATAAGCAGTCCCTGATTTTCCGATACGTGAGGGTCATGGCAGCTTGTGCACATGCCGGCCTCAACCGGCGAATGCTTCATTTTTTTGACAAACCTTGAGCGGTCATGGCAGACATAGCAGAGGGCGCTGCCTTCTGCCATGAGCCCTTTTTTGAACTTCGGTTTCTTTATGTGCGGTTCCGTGTGGCACGCCGTGCAGCCCATGCCGATTGCAGGATGCACTACCTTGCCGCGCTGCTCCATCTTATGGCAGCGGTTGCAGTCCGGGGTCTTTTCCGCTGCGCGGCCTTCTGATGACAGTGCCAGCAGGGCCGCCGCTGCAACCACAAAAAATAAAATCTTTCTCAAATTCGCCTTTCCCTCAAAGAGAGGCAAACGGGTTATTTCTTAGGTGCCGGCGCAGGCGCTGCCTTAGGTGCGGCAGTTGCCGCCTTGCGCTCGTCCATGCTGTCGAATATGTTCAGCGTCTCGGCGGTGCCCGACTTTGAACCGTGGCACATTGCGCAGAATACCTGCATCGTTGCGCCCTTGTCGGTCTTGGTCCTGAGGTACTTATAGTTGGGGTTGGACGGATGCGGGTCGTGGCAGCCCACGCATTCAAGCTTTCCGTCCCTCAGCAGTATGGAAGGCACGGTGGCGATTTTGGGGTTCGGAGCGATGCCGAACGGGTGGCTCATGGCGGGCGAGACCGGCATAATTCCAATACCGCCCTTGTCCATGGTCTCATGGCAGCCCAGACAGAGCGCAGTAGTGCCGCTTGAAGGCTGCTTTGTCTTTGGGTTGATGCTCTTTTTGTTGGGTTCAACCGCAAAGATTACATCGCCCTTTGCCGTATGTATCCCATGACATCCGGTGCAGTTAAGGCCGTCATGCGCACCCGCGGCAAAGGATAAAACCGGCACGAAAAGAAACGCTGCTAAAAACAACACAAAGATATACCTCATGGCTCCTCCTGTTTTGAAAAATTTGCAAAATTATAATATATCCCCATGCTTTAAGTCAAAGGCCCGAATCAAAATTCAGCTCCGGATTCCGCGCCGGCAAAAAACCACTTGACATCTTTGCGTTTGATGGTAGTATCTTATCAACCAATGCGACTTGAGATGGTTTAGCACGGCAGTCTGCAGGGCATTGAAAAAAAGGGGGAGAAATGGAACATCCGCTTAAGGCGATAAAGACGACGTTTACGGTGAACCTTTCCCTGAGGATTGTCGTCCTTATGGCGGCAGCCACGGCGGTCTCCGGGGTAGTTTTTTATTCCCTTGCCTCCCAGTCCGGCCTTGCGGCTTCCTACGGCTCCGTAATCTCAAACGCCTCTGTTTATAAAGCCGAGATACTCAAAAAAAGCATTTTCATATATGCGCTGTTTACGATGCCCATGCTGGCCGGGGTCGTCTTCCTGAGCGTTTTATACTCTCACCGCGTTGCAGGGCCTCTTCAGAGGGTGAAAAAGGTCTCAAGGGATATTGCCGAGGGGAAGCTGGATGTGAAGGTCAGGTTCAGGCAGAATGACATTATCCACCCGCTGGCAGAGAGCATCAACCGGATGGCCGAGAGCTATAACATGAGGTACTCGCGGCTCAGGGGGAGCGTTGAACGGATGCAGGAGGAGGCGCAGGCGCTTGAGGCTTCGGTCAAGGGGGGCGATATGGACGATGCTGGAAAGGCGATAGCCGCCCTTTCCATGTCATCAAAGGAAATAGAACGGCTGCTGTCGGACGTGAAGCTATGAGGTATCTCCTTCTTATAGGCGTCATTGTCGTTGTTCTGGCGGCTGCCGCCGCATATACGATTTCCGAGACACCGCACAATTTTTTGGAGACGGAATGCAGGGACTGCCATGTCAACCCGGATAAAGACCCTTTAATGCTTATCGGCTCCATAACCCAGCTGTGTGGCCGGTGCCACAAGAGGACAATCAGGGCATCCTCGCATCCGGTTGACATCGAGCCTCGGATTGCCCGGGTTCCCGATGACCTCCCCTTAAGGGACGGCAGGGTTACCTGCAGCACATGCCACAATGTCCATGGCGACGCCCGTCTCGTCTTCGGAATCAAGTCCTACTTCATGAGGAGGCCCACTGCGGACATGAAATTTTTCTGCATCACCTGCCATGAGGAAAACCGCGCAAAGCCGGGGCACAAGGAGCTTGTAACGATTGCGCACATGGGCGGTCAGTTCACGGTGACTGACCCGTACTCGCTACTGGATCCGCTTTCCATAGAGTGCATAGGGTGCCATGACGGGACGTCCGGGGGAAATTCGAGATTTTCGCTCGGCGAAGGCCGGTGGCTGCACGAGGACGGCATGTCCCATCCCATAGGCGTTCATTACGGCACGGCAAGGATGCAGGCAGGCGGGCTTGTGCCCGTGTCAAATCTTGACAGGAAGCTCCGCTTCTTTGCGGGCAAAATAGGCTGCGGCACATGCCACGACATGTACTCCACACTGACGGCCAAGCTCGTGATGCCTAACGATGAGAGCAGGCTGTGCACTTCCTGCCACTATGACAAATAGGAGCGAAAGGACGGCCCAGATGAGAAGGCGATATATGGTAGATAAGACTTTTCAGGGGAAATTCATAATGTCCTTTGTCCTTATATGCCTTACCGGCATGGCCCTTGCCTTAGGGCTTTTCAACTATTTTGTCTTGAGCGAGATTGAGGGCATCAGGTGGAGGATGGTATTTTACTCAGGCACCCTTGCCGATATAGTATCCCCCCATCTGGGCTACCTCGGAGTATTCGCCGTCCTGTTCACCGCCGCTGCCACAGCCGCAGTCTCATGGGTTATCACGTGGAAGGTCGCAGGCCCGGTCTACCGCCTGAAAAAGGACATAGACAGCATCGGAGCGGGAAACCTGAACCTCAAGGTCATGCTCAGGAAAAACGACGAGTTCAAGGACACTGCGGCGGAGCTTGACAGGATGGCGGCCTCGCTCAGGGAAAAATTCGGCAGGATAAAATCCGATTTCAGCGATGCAAGCAAGATAGTCGATACGCTGGGGGATACGAGGGAAGACCTGCTCGGCCCAAAGAGCGAACAGCTTCTGCAGAAAATCGGGGATTTGGCGAATAACCTCAAGAGGTAGCAGGGGCAGCCTCAAGGTCAAGCACAAACCGCCTTGCATGCGCCCTGAAGAACTTTTTCACGGCATCCCATTTTATCGCCTTGCCCTTTGGGTATCCCGCCTCTGGTGCATGCACGGCATTGTTTTATGTTATCCTTAAAATCCTATGGATGACGTTTTTTATATGAGGCGGGCGCTTAGGCTTGCGGCCAAGGCGGAGGGCCGCACAAGCCCTAACCCCATGGTCGGCGCCCTAATAGTAAAGGCCGGGAGGGTCATCGCAGAGGACTATCACAGGCGAGCCGGCGAGCCGCATGCCGAAGCCCTTGCATTAGAGGCTGCGGGCAAAAGGGCAGGGGGGGCAACCCTTTATGTGAGCCTCGAACCCTGCTGTCATACTGAAAAAAAAACCCCTCCGTGCACAAGGGAGATTATAAGGTCGGGAATAAAAAAAGTCGTAATCGCCATGAAAGACCCAAACCCCAAGGTCGCGGGCAGGGGCATTGACGAGCTTCAGGCTGCGGGCATAGAGGTTAAATCAGGCGTGCTTGAAAAAGAGGCCCTGAGGCTCAACGAGGCGTATATAAAATACATAACCGAAAAACAGCCGTTCGTGATTTTGAAAGTGGCCATGACCCTTGACGGAAAAATCGCCACGCCCACAGGCGAATCCAAGTGGATAACAGGCGAAAAATCCCGCCTCATGGTTCATAAGCTCAGAAGCAGGGCGGATGCCGTCCTTACGGCAATAGGCACTGTCATGGCCGACGACCCTGAGCTTACCTCAAGAATCAAACGCGGCAGAAACCCCGTAAGGATAGTCATAGACCCTGAGCTTGAGATACCCGTTAATGCGAAAATCCTCAAGACCCCGCCTGAGACTATAATCGTTACAAAGGCAGACTCCATTAAGGCAAAAAATATAGAAAAAACAGGTATTAAACTTATTAAATATGAAGCAAATCTTGAACTTAAGCGGCTGATGCGAAAACTCGGTGAGATGGGGATGATGTCGGTTCTGATAGAAGGGGGCTCCTCGCTTGCAGCGCACGCCCTTGATGAGGGCATTGTTGATAAGGTGATGTTCTTTATAGCGCCTAAAATCATAGGCGGCAGGGACTCTTACCCTGCGGTCGGCGGCAGTATGTTCAGGCTGCTTGGGGATGCCTACAGGGTCAGGGATTTAAGGGTGAAGAGGATAGGGGAGGATTTTCTTTTAGAGGGGTACATAGAAAAGTAATGCCACGGAGAGATATCCTCCTCCCCGCGGCATTAAGCAAGGTTATTTTTTGAATACGCTGAAAAGCTTGTCAAGGCTTGTTTTCCCCATCTTTGCCACTGCCTCAAGCTCTCCTGCGTCAAGCCAAATGCCTGCGCACTCTGAGCACTTGTCCACTTTGACGCTTTTGTAGTCTATTTCGATGAGTTCCATGCCGCATTTCGGGCAGCGCATAAGGTGGAGGGCCTTGAGTTTTTTCTTCTCTTCTGCTTTTAATGTCTTGTGTTTTTCCTCTTCAAGCTTCTTTTTCTTCGCAAACTCCATTCTCGCAAAAAATTCTTCCTCTTGTTCACTCGGTTTCAATGGCATAGTCTTCTCCTTTCAAAAGATGAATAAAGCAGTAAAACCGCATTATTATATCAGAGAGGCAGTCTTTTATAAAAGCCTGTTTTTTGAGTCGAGCCTTAGAATAATGGGTTTTATGCCTGCCCTGAGTGTCTTCTCGTCAACGTATCCGTATGAGAATATTATTATCTTGTCTCCGGCAACGCCTTTTCTTGCGGTCGGGCCGTTGAGGCATATCTCGCCTTTTTTCCCGGGGATGGCGTAAGTCTCGAACCTTTCGCCGTTGTTGAGGTTGCTTACGAGGACCTGCTCATAAGGCGCTATACCGGCTTTTTTGAGGAGGCCGGAGTCTATGGTGATGCTCCCCTCGTAGTCAAGGTTGGACTCGGTGACTGTAGCCCTGTGTATCTTAGCCCTGAGAACGCACCTTAGCATGGTTATTCTATTATTTTAGGCACCCTGTAGAATTTTTCCGTCCTGTCCGGGGCGTTACGGAGAGCCTCGGAGGGAGGGAGCGACGGCGAAGGCGCATCACCGCGCATGACATTTACGAGGTCTATGACGTGGGATGTGGGCTCTATGCCTTTGGTGTCGAGCCTGTTTAATTTTTCCATGTATTTTAGGACATTGCTTAACTGTGAACAGAACATCTCTTTTTCCTCTTCCGGGATTACGAGCCTCGACAGCCTTGCTATGTGTTCAACCTGTTTTTTTTCTATCATAGTCTTTCTATTTGTGCGAATTTCAGGGCGAGCTTTTTTATTCCGACATTGGGGAAGTTGACTGTAATTTTCTGGTCGTCGCCTTCTCCGCAGCAGTCCCTTACGACGCCCACGCCCCATGTAGAATGCTTGATGCGCGAGCCGACGGAATAGAGGGAGGCCTTGAAGGTCTTGGGCTTTTTCTCGCAAACGCTGCCGGGTTTGGCAGGCGGCGGTATTTTTTCTATCTTCTGGCAGCATTCAAGCGGGATGTCCTTTAAGAACCGCGAAGGCTGCTGCTCCTGAATCTTAGTGTAGAGCCTTCTCTTTTTTGCGCATGTGAGCCAGAGCATCTCCTTTGCCCTTGTCATGCCGACATAAAGGAGTCTTCTTTCCTCGGCTATCTCCTTCGGCTCTTGTGCCTTTAAATAAGGCAGTATTCCCTCCTCAACCCCGGATATGAAGACCACCGGGAATTCAAGCCCCTTTGCGCTGTGGAACGTAAGCAGGGATACGGCGTTTCCCGTATCGGCGGAGTCCAAGGAGGAAAGCAGGGACATCTTGTCGAGGAATGCCTCAATACCGATGCCTTCAGCCGATGCGATGAGTTCCATTGTATTTTCCGCCCTGTCCTCGCCGATGAATTCCGCATACCCGGTATTTTTGTAAAGATGCCTGAGCATGTCCGAGGCGGTTTTGAAATTCTTCGGTGAAGCCCCCTCTACGATGCCTACGAATCCTGCGATTTTCTCTTTTATGGCTGCGGTGACCGTGTTCGTTTTCAGGATTTCTTTCATTGCCGAAAGCAGGCTTACGGATTTCTTTTTTGCAATCTGGTCTATCTTTGTGAGGGTAGATGCGCCTATGCCCCTCGGAGGGCAGTTTATAATCCTCCTTAGGCTTACGTTGTTGCTGTTGTTTGAGCAAAGCCTCATGTAGGAGATTAAGTCCTTGATTTCCTTCCTCTGATAGAAGCTTATGCCTCCGATTATGCGGTACGGGAGCCGTTCTTCCCTCAATGCCTCTTCTATGGCCCTGGACTGCAGGTTCACCCTGTAGAGCACGGCAAAATCATTGTAAGCATAAGCCCCCTTCAGGTACAGTTCCCTTGCAGTCTTTGCTATGTGCCGGGCCTCCTCAATCTCGTTGCCGAACCAGCAGAGGGAGGGTTTTTCGCCTTCTTTTCTGTCAGTCCAGAGCTTTTTGGGGTGCCTGTAGGGGTTTTTGTTTATGACATGGTGCGCTATATCCAGTATGTGCTGGGTGGAGCGGTAATTCTGTTCTAATTTTATGACCTTTGCCCCTTTGAAGTCCTTTTCGAAGTTCATGATGTTGGTGTGGTCTGCGCCCCTGAAGGCGTAGATGCTCTGGTCGTCGTCCCCCACGGCGCACATATTGCCGGAGTTGCCCGCAAGCAGCTTCATGAGCCTGTATTGGGCGGGGTTTGTATCCTGAAATTCGTCTATGAGGATGTGCTGGAAAGAGTCCTGAAATTTCTTGAGCGCTTTCGGGTGCTCTTCAAAGAGTTTTATTGTCAGCAGTATGAGGTCGTCGAAATCGAGGCTGTTGCACCTTTTTATCTCATCCTGATACCTCAGATAGACCCGTGCGATCTTGTCCTCAAAGCCGAATACATCGCCCCTTGAAAGGAACTCCTCCGGCCCAACGAACGAGGACTTAAGGAGGCTGATCCTTGAGAGGATGCCCCTATAAAGGGCCTCGTACATCTTGAATTCCTTCAGTATGTGCCTGATAAGGTTTAACTGGTCGCTATCATCGAGTATGGAGAAGTCGCAGCCGTAGCCGAGGGCGTGGATTTCTTTTCTTAGAATCTTGTTGCACTGGGAATGAAATGTGCCGACCCATGCCGAGCGGATGTCCTTTTTGATGAGCCGCGATATGCGTTCCTTCATCTCTCCTGCGGCCTTGTTCGTGAAAGTGACCGCCAGTATGTGCTCGGGCGACACCTTGCATGATAGATGCGCAAACCTATGGACGATGACCTTTGTTTTCCCGCTTCCCGCGCCCGCAAGGATAAGAAGCGGACCTCCGCTGTGGAGTACTGCTTCTTTCTGGGCGGGGTTTAATCCTTCGAGAATTGTTTTTGACATAGGCTCTCCCTAATAGGATAACAAATCCTGAGTCATACAGTCCAGAACTTATTAGAAAATCTCCCCTCCCCCTCTATGAGCCGTGGCTCACGAGCCATAGGCCTCTTT
>JAUXOF010000006.1 GCA_030682405.1 Thermodesulfovibrionales bacterium | reverse complement strand
GGCCGAAAAGTCCACAGGCTTTGATGCCTTAGGCAACTTCATAGGCGCGGAGTCGTCCGGCGGCATACTCGATGTCACGGAGCTTGAGAGGTCCCTTTCGGAGGTGCGCTCTTACCTTCAGGAGGCGGTGGACGACTCAAGGGACATGCCGAGCCTAAAGGAGCTTGCCCTGAGCCTGCTAAAGCACGTCAACACCGTGAAGCTGGAAAGAGAAAAGATAATCTCCGTGGACGTGGGCGCAAACCCGCTCCCGCTCCACCTCATTTGTCTGAAATACGGCCTGTCTCATGACTACGCAGAAAGAATCTTGAAAATTAACCCTCATGTCAGTAACCCGAACTTCGTAACCGGCGAGGTGAATATTTATGCCGGGTAATATCAGGCTTCTTGTCGGCGGGGTTAAAATTGAGGACTTCATATCGTATCAGGTCGCATCAGACCTGTTTCAGGCTGCGGACGCCTTTTCATTTGAGCTTTCAATGCCCCTTCACAGAAATGTTTCCGGTCTCAAATGCGAGCTTTACGTGAACGATATTCTGGAGCTTACCGGAATTATAGACAGGGAAAATCATAAATACGACAAAGGAAAAAACAGCTACAGCATCGAGGGTCGGGACTTGATGGGCCTGTTGGTGGATTCATATTGTGAGGAGTTCCCTACCTTAGAAGGCATAGAGTTAAAGGCCCTTGCCGAACGGCTTCTAAAACCCTTCATGTCCGAAATTAAAAAAATCGAGTACGGCAAGGGCAACAAAGACAGGGCCGTGCCGCTCAAGAATAAAAAAGAGGAATTCGAGTCCATAAAGATACAGCAGGGCCAAACGGTCTTTGAGGTCCTCAGAGACTATGCCCTTTCGCGTGGCTTACTTTTTTTCAGCCTCCCGGACGGCACGCTCGTCTTCGGCGAGCCGGCTACATCGGGCGAGGCCGCGTTCAAGCTCGTCTGCCGGAAGGACGGTCAGGGCAATAACGTCATTGAGGGGGAAAGGGTTCTTGACTATTCAAAAAGATACTCTAAGGTTACGGTCAGCGGCCAGACACAGGACGGCAAACCTGTAAAAGACTTTGTCCTTGATACGGATGTCAAACGCCACAAGCCTTTTATCGGCCAAATCGAATTTGATGGCCAAAGCCCGAAGAAATACGCCAATATCCTGCTTAATAAGCAGCGGTTTGAAGGCTTTCAGTTGAGATATAAAACGGACGGCCACGGGCAGGGGAGCAGAAACTTTCAGGTCAATTCCATTTGCCATGTGAAAGACGAGGTCTTCGGTCTTGACGAGAACATGTTGATTTATGGCCGCACATTCGAAATGTCAAAGGCGGGGGTTTTCACGACCCTCAAACTTTCAAAACTGGGGGTGCTTCCGGCATGAAGCTTGTGCGTGGGATAATTTCGGCCATAGTTGCGGAAGCGGGCAAGCTCATGCGCTTTGGCGCATCGGGCAGGCCGGACGAGACTTTCACAAACCGCGAGGTCTTCCAGAATTACGGCTTTTCTTCGAGGCCTAAGGCCGGAGCCGAGGCCATAATCCTCATGGACGGCAATGTCATCTATGTCATCGCCGAGGACGACAGCCGGTATCGCATTGCCCTTGAAGATGGGGAAGTCGCCCTTTACAACAACGAAGGCGTGAAGGTGCATCTCAAGCAGGGCAAGAAGGTGGAGGTCTCAGGAGCGGATGAAATCAACTTAGGAGGGGATAGGGCGACGCTCAGGCAATTAATAGACGAGCGGTTTAAGACTCTTTTTGATGCTCATTTTCATTCGGGGGTAGCGACCGGCACGAGCAACTCCGGCCCGCCGACGGTGCCGCTTGACCTGTTGACCAATGCCACGGCCACGGTGAGGGCAAAATAGTGGACTTTCGGATTGACATGAAGGACGGCCTCCCTGAGATGACCTTTGAGAAGGCCGGGAACATCGGAAATAATATCTTCCTGAGCCTCGGCATTCAAAAAGGCTCGTTTTTCCAGAACCCGGAGTTCGGCTCTCGGCTCCATGAACTCAAGAAGAACACGGCCCGAAGTGCGGCCCTCGCAAAGGATTACACCCTTGAGGCCCTGAAGTGGCTCAAAGACACCGGCAGGGCAAAAGAGATTGAGGTCTCGGTCGAGCGAAAGACCGACAGGCTTGAAATGCTCGTTGAGGTTACACAGGCGGACGGTGTGAAAATCAGCTACGAAACTTTCGTGGAGGTGATATGAGTTTTATAAAAGACTTTAACGAGCTTTTTAATGCCATTTTGACGGATTATAAAAATCAATTCCCGGAGGCGGATACCTCGCAGGCAAGCCTCCTCTACATCAAGTCGGCCTGCCTCGCCTCGGCCCTTTGGGGACTGTATAAGCATCAGGAATGGGTCGGTCTACAGATATTCCCGGACACAGCAGATAGCGAGTATATGGAGCACCATGCGTGGCTACGTGGGGTCTCGCGGAAGGCCGGGGAGACTGACGAGGAACTGCTTGCACGGCTTCTCGAATATCTCCGCCGTCCCCCTGCCGGCGGTAACAAGTCCGATTACGAGAAATGGGCGCTTGAAATCACGAACGTCGCAGGGGCGTATTGTTTCCCGCTCGCTCAGGGCCTCGGCACTGTGGATGTGTTGATAATTGCGGACGAGGACGCAACCGGCTCCGAAGTGCCAAGCTCCTTTGCGGATGAAACAGGTGCGAATACATCCGTCTCGGCGGGAAAGTTGGTTGATTCCACCGCGACGTTTGTTTCTCTCGGCGTCAAAAAAGGAGATGTCGTAAAAAACGATACTGCGGGCACAGAGGCAACCGTAACGGCGGTGGACAGCGAGACACAGCTTACCCTTTCGGCGGACATTTTCACAGCAACGCCTCAGAATTATACGGTTAAATCATTGACTGTAAAGGTCAAGGAATATATTGACATCGTCCGGCCTGTGACCGTGAAAGACCTTCGCGTGCTCGGGCCGACGGTATTGACTCAGAACGTAAGCATCGTAACCGGCTCGGACGCTGACAAGGCACAGACGGCCTCGGACATCGAGGCATATCTGAAGTCCCTCGCGCCGGAGCAGGTGCTTTACAGGTCTCAACTTATCAAGCTCGCCCTTGAAAACGGGGCGGACAACGCGACCGTGAGCACACCGGGGACTGATGTCGTTCCCGGCACATACGAGATGCTCAGGCCGGGGGTGATAAGTGTTTCATAAGGATGTTTTGCGTCTCCTGTTTCCTCTTGAGCTCGGCGGCGTCTTTGACGCCGATTTGGAGCTTGAGGGCAAACACCTCGACGATGCCGAGGGGCGGGCAGGAGACCTCCTCAATGAGACGTTCCCTGATGAAGCTTTGGAGCTTATGCCCGACTGGGAAAGGGTCTATGAACTTTCACCCGGGGAGACGTTGCAGGAAAGGCGGGACAGGCTCGTTGCAAAGATTAAAGAACTCGGCGGGCTGTCAAGGGAATACTTCATCGCCATCGCCGCGGCCCTCGGGTACACGATAGAGATAATAGAGTACGGGCCGTTCCGTGCCGGAGTCGGCCGCGCAGGGGACCCTGTTGGAGACGGCAACCAGTGGATATGGAAAGTGAAGGGCGTCTCTCAGAACACTTATTATTTTAGGGCAGGACAGTCAACCTGCGGCGAGCGGCTCGGCGGCGCCCTCGCTGGTTTAGAGGCCGTCCTTGACGAACTCAAACCCGCGCACACGGCAATCAATTACGAGTTATAGGAGGTTTTAAAATGCCAAAGACGACTTTTTTGAATCCGGGAGGTGGGCAGTTAGGAAGTATCGTGTGGGCGGCGTTCCTGAACGCCTTAAACAATCACCGTCACAGAGGGCTTGATGAGGACGGGGACGGCGCGCTTGATTATGCGGCTGACTCGGGAGCCGCAAATGCATATGTCATAGCCCTCGCCCCCGCACTCACGGCGTACATCACGGGGATGCCGCTCCTCTTCAAGGCGGCGAACGCGAATACCGGCGCGTCCACGCTCAATGTAAACGGCCTCGGGGTAAAGAACATAAAAAGGACAAGCGGTGCGGCGCTGACTGTTGGCGATATCAAGGCAGGCGGTCTCGTTTGCGTCGTCTATGACGGGACGAATTTTCAGCTTGCGGGCCTCGACAACGCCGATACGCTCGACGGACAGCACGCCCCCGCAGGCACAATAGTGGGGACGACCGACGCACAGACCCTGTCGTCAAAAACCCTCACGGCGCCCACGGTAGCGGATTTCACAAACGCCCTTCACGACCACGGGGCAGCAAACAAGGGCGGGAAGGTAAGCGCCCAGTTAGGAGCATGGGAGTCAAAGGTAAAAAACACCGTTTATCAGGCCGGAACCGATGGACTGGTCATGGCGATGGTAAAAGTAACCAGCGAAGAAATGGATGGCTATACGGATGCTGCTAATCCTCCGACGACACTGCGATTAAGAGTTCATACGGCGACCGGGTTAGCCTATAATGCGTTCACATTTCCAGTTAGGAAAGGGGATTATTGGAAAGTGACCTTGACTGCAACGGAGCTATACAATATCTGGTGGATGCCTATCGGGCAGTGAGTGTAGTCAGTCTGTAGTCATTTTTGCCATAAAAAAGGGTTTACGGAATCACCCGCAAACCCTTGACACTGTAAGCGCGCCTGGCCCGACTCGAACGGGCGGCCTACTGCTTAGAAGGCAGTTGCTCTATCCAACTGAGCTACAGGCGCTACCGAAACGGTCGGGGCGACACGCATCAGTCAAGCGGGATTATAACACCCGGTGTTATCACGGTCAACCTGAGCCGCTGGAAACCGCACTGTATCAGGGTTTCCGGCGAACCTGCATCTTATAAATCGGTGATTACGGCAAATTCATCGCATTCAGGGAACTTCGGACACCTCAGGCAGTCGCCCCATATCTTCTGCGGAAGGCTCGCCTTGTCTATATGCCTGAAGCCCATCTTCAGGAAAAACTCCGGCCGGTATGTGAGGGCAAACGCCTTTTTCACGCCGAGGGATTTCGCCTCCTTAAGGCACCTCGCCACAAGAGATTTTCCCGCGCCCCTTCCCTGAAACCCTTTGTCCACGGCAAGGGACCTTATCTCCGCAAGGTCCTCCCACATGATATGGACGGCGCACACGCCGCCTATACGCCCGTCTTCCTCAAATACGAAGAGATCCCTGACATTTTCATAGAGTTCATTTAGAGACCTCGGTATCATCTCCTGTTTTTTGGAAAACTCGTTTATTAATTTATGCGCAGCCTTAATATCCGAAACCTTTGCCTTCCTTATCACCCCGGATACCCCCTGCCCTCTTT
Source organism: Thermodesulfovibrionales bacterium (assembly GCA_030682405.1). Classification (GTDB taxonomy): domain Bacteria; phylum Nitrospirota; class Thermodesulfovibrionia; order Thermodesulfovibrionales; family JdFR-86; genus JAUXOF01. The sequence continues at coordinate 3,583 of JAUXOF010000006.1, read as the reverse complement.
TATGGCCGCCTTGTTCATATCCAAATCCTTTTTCCTGCGCACGGGCGTCAGTTCCTCAAGCGCCCTCATAACAGGGCCTTCTTTAAGGAAGCCGGAGACGCCGAGGGCCGCGCCGAAAACCACCATATTCGCCGACTTGGAACTGCCGAGGGAAACCGCAATCTCGGTACCCGGCACCCTGACGACTTTGATATCATTCCCTATGAGGACATCCTTTATCAGGGAGGAGTCCATCACGAGAAGGCCGTCCTTCTTAAGCCGCCCCTGAAATCTCGCAACCGAGGCCCGGTTTAAGGCTATGAGCATATCGGGATTCCTGACGATGGGGGAGCCTATGGCCTCATCGGAGATGACCACCGTGCAGTTGGCCGTCCCGCCGCGTATCTCCGCCCCGTAGGAAGGGAACCATGTCACGTTCCTGCCTTCAAGCATCGCCGCCTGCGCAATGAGCTTGCCCAAAAAAAGTATCCCCTGCCCGCCGGAACCGGCTATCAGGACGCTGAACTGGCCGTCCGCCCTGCCCTTTTTCATGCGTACGTATCCTTTAGCGTGCCGAGAGGAAACACGGGCATCATCTCCGTGCGAATCCATTTCAGGGAATCCTCCGGAGACATCCACCAGACCGTTGGACATGGAGAAAGAATCTCTATCAGGGAAAACCCCTTGCCTTCCATCTGGTAGCGGAAGGCCTTCTCAACCGCCCTTCCGGTCTCTATCAGATTCCTGACCGAATCCACGGAAGTCCTTTTTATAAACGAAGCGCCCTCTATAGTGCTCAGGAGTTCGGAGACGCGCAGAGGGAAGCCAGAATCCCTGCCCTTCCGCGTGGTGGTGGTCTTCTGACCCAAAATGGTGGTCGGCGCCATCTGGCCTCCGGTCATGCCGTAGGTTGCGTTATTTATGAAAAAGACCGTTATGTTTTCGCCCCTGCTTGCGGCGTGTATTATCTCAGCCGTGCCTATGGCCGCAAGGTCGCCGTCGCCCTGATAGGAGAAAATCACCCTGTCCGGCATCACCCTCTTAAGCCCCGTGGCAGCGGCAGGAGGTCGGCCATGGGCAACCTCAAGCACATCGAAATTGAAATAATCGTAGGCAAAAACCGCACACCCCACAGGCGCAATCCCTACAACCTTCTCCCTTATGCCGAGCCTGTCTATGCGCTCGGCTATTATCCTGTGCACAAGGCTGTGGCCGCAGCCGGGACAGAACCTGAACGGCACGTCCTTAAGCCCGCTTGGCCTCTTAAATACGCGTTTCATTTGTTCCCCTTATAGCAGAAAATCTTCTTCTTGCCTGCGGCCTTTGCCTCATACATCGCCATGTCAGCCGCATAAAGAAGGGATTTTGAATCCTCTGCATCATCCGGGCACGTCGCCACGCCGCCGCTCAGCGTCACCCTGATGGATTCATCGCCCAAAAACCCTTCGTTTTCAACCGCCTCCTTTATCCTGACGGCAAGGCCGAAGGCCTCAATCTTTGATGTGTTCGGCAGTATGGCAATGAACTCCTCGCCGCCATACCTCGTTACCACGTCGGATTTTCTCGATGCCTTCTTCAGTAGCCCGGCCACGGAACGGAGGACATCGTCGCCTGCCTGATGGCCGTAGGTATCGTTGAAAAACTTGAAGTTGTCTATATCGAACAGCACGAGCGAAAACGGGGTTGAGTATCTCTTCGTCCTTGCTATCTCGGCCTCAAGAGAGCTGTAAAAGTACCGGGCGTTGTAAATATCCGTCAGACCGTCCGTTATTGCAAGACGCTGCGTCTCCTTAAACAGCGTTATCTTCTCGGCTATAAAAGAAAAGTTGTTGCCTATCAGGGACAACAGCGAGGCGATGTCGAAATCAAATACCACCTCCGCCCTGCTTGCAAACGCAAGGACACCCACTGCTTCGCTGCCGACCCTTAGCGGGATGCCGGAAAAAATCGCCATCCCCTCGCTTCTGATGTCATCGGGCAGTTCCGGCTGCTCAAGCACACACAGCGGGTCATTGGAACCCAGTATCCTGTCGTAAAGTCCGTCAAACCTCCTGTCCTTCAGTTTGTTCTTAAAGTCTATGGAAACGCCGCGGGAAGTCTTAACGGCATATTCATCTTCCTCCACAATAACCAGCCATCCGGCGCCGAAATCGGATATCAGGAGCGCCTTCTCAAGCAGGTCGTCATAGACAAGGTCTATATTTCCGGAGGATATAAAGGCATGGGAAAGCGTGTTTATGACCATAAGCTCCTTGTTCCTTCTCAAGAGCTCCTTTTCTATCTGCATGAAACCCGTTATATCCCTGTAGATAATGCTCATGCGGGCAAGCTCGTCTTCCACCATCACGGGCATTACCGCAGCGCTCAGGTACTGTCCCTCTAAGATTATCTGCTCGGACTGCTCCGCGTTTTTTGCGATGCACCTTGTTATGGCGTTATGGAGGACATTCAGGGGTTTTAAGTCCCCGTACCTTTTGCCGACGATGCGTTCCTTTGACATGCCTGCAAGTTCTGAAAACGCCGCATTGGCCTCCACTATTTTGCCGTCTCTTTTAATTATAACAATCGGGTCTTTCAGGTAATCCAGAAAGGGGAATATTATCTTTTCCGTGAAAAGCTTCTCTATGAGGCTAATCCCGCACCTCCTCGGAAAGTTCAAGAAGCGCTCCCTCAAGCAGGCCGTGGTCGCTTATGACAATCCCTTTAATCCCTAATTTTTCCATCAGCTTAATTGTAAAATGTATTCCGGGTATAATCAAGTCCGCCCTCCCCGGCTCAAGCCCCCTCACACCCGCCCTTGCCTCAAGAGGCAAGCCTGTCAACGTTTCAGAGAGCGCCCTGAGCCTTCTAAGAGACATCTTGTGCATATGCACCTTCTGCCTGTCGTAGACCGCAAGACTGAGGTCTATGGCGGCAAGGGTCGTTGCTGTGCCGGCAGTGCCTATCAAAACAACCCCTTCGCCGAAAAGGTCCCCGACATTCTCCTTTATCTCTGCCGATGCCCCATCCAAATCCCTGTCCAAAGACGATATGTCGGCTGTAGAGGGGGGGTCCGAGCGCATGTGCTTTTCATGGAGCTTTACGACGCCGACAGGCACTGTCCCTGCTGCTATGACTTTTCGGCCCTTCGAGTATATCCACTCCGTGCTTCCGCCCCCTATGTCTATGATTAAATGCAGGCTGTTATGCCCTGGGGCACAGCCCCGGAGAACCCCTTTTGCGGTGAGTTCGGCCTCCCTCCTGCCGGATATGACCTCGATTTTTATCCCTGTAGCGGCAGATACATTTTCTACGAACTCCGCTGAATTTTTCGCCTCCCTGAGCGCGCTCGTCCCTACAGCCTTTATGTGCCTTACACCATATTGTCCTGTGATTTTGAGGAAACCCTTCAGGGCCTGAAGCGTCTTTTGCATGTTCGGCCTTCCCAAAAGCCCTGAAGCGCCCAGACCGGAGGCAAGCCGGGTTATAATGCGCTCATGCCGGATATCATTTATGCGGCCGCTTTCAACTGTGCCTATAAGAAGCCTCACGGAGTTTGAACCAATGTCTATGGAAGATAGAGGCGGCATGGTTAATTATAAACGATGGGAAGTGTTTGGGTGTG
>JAUXOF010000058.1 GCA_030682405.1 Thermodesulfovibrionales bacterium | reverse complement strand
CGGGAGCGAGCATCTGGTCGGCTTTTCAATGCCGAAATCAAAGGGCATTGCAGGATGGGTTGTAGACAACGCCGCCGCTGTCAGGGTTAATGATGCAAGGGACGATAAGAGATTTTATCCCCATATTGACAAGCTGACCGGTTATGAGACAAAGTCCGTGCTCTGCGTTCCCCTGATAATGGGTTCCGCTGTGATAGGGGCGCTTGAGCTTGTCAGCGGCAGAGGCAACGCCTTCAGCGGCGAAGACGAGGAGATAATATCTTATTTTGCCGGGCAGGCGGCCATATCCATAGAGCGGGCGAGGTTCTACGAGGACGAGAAGAATTACGAGATTCATCTTACCAATATCCTGAGCAACGTCAATGACAAAATAGCCGAAAAGCGCGGGCACTCAAAGAGGATTGCTAAATATGCGCTTTTAATGGCGGACGGATTGGGCATGCCGGATGAAGGAAAAAAGAGGCTTTACACTGCCTCCCTGCTCCACGACATCGGGTTTTTGAACATCAGGCTTTCTGATGTGACCACGGCAGACGGCTACAAGGCGCACTCCCATCTCGGCTATGAGATGCTCCTGCCTATAAATTTCTATGACGGCATCGCCCCGATTGTGCTCCATCACCATGAACGCTATGACGGCATGGGATATCCCTCGGGCCTCGGTGGAGAATCCATTCCGGTTGAGTCAAGGATAATCGCCATTGCAGAGGCGTTTGATGCAATGGTCAGCAGGGATTCTTACAAAAACTCCGGCAGGATAATCAGCAGGGACATAAACCCTGAGACCGTTGACTACGGAAGCGCAATCGAAGAGCTTAGGCGGAATGCAGGCACGCAGTTTGACCCAGCGCTTGTAGAGGTCTTTACGAAAAATATCACAGAGGAGCACCTCGAATAGGGGTTGCGAACCCGGCGGAAGGGGTTGCGGCCCCTATTCGTATCTCAGGGGTTCTATAGGGTTGAGCTTTGCCGCCTGCCATGCGGGATAGACGGTTGCGAGGAAGCTTATTATCACGGCTGAGACGGACACGGCGATGAAATCAGAAAGTTTCATTCTGGCGGGCAGGTGGCTGAGGTAGTAGACGTCAGCCGGGAGTTTTATTATCTCGTAAGTGTTCATCAGGTAGCCGACGGCATAGCCACCGGCAAGACCGATAATTGTGCCGGACAGCCCTATGAGGAAGCCCTGAAGCATGAATATGGCCATTATTCCTTTCCTCGATGCGCCCATTGCCTTCATTATCGCTATCTCCCGCTCTTTCTCTATGACGTTCATTGTTAGAGTGCTTACGATGTTGAAGGCGGCAACGAGGACTATAAGCGTCAGTATGACGAACATGACGAGTTTTTCGAGCTTCAGGGCGGAGAACAGGTTTTTGTTCATCTGTATCCAGTCCCTGCCGTAGTAGGGGAAGCCGAGCGTCTTGCCGACCGCCTTGCTCACATCCCTTGCCTTATAGATGTCGTCTATTTTCAGCTCTATGCCGGTTACGGCATCTCCGAGTTCCAAAAAATCCTGAGCCTGTTTCATGCCTGTCAGCACAAGGTTCGAATCGTACTCAAACATCCCTATCTCAAAGATGCCGGCAACCCTGAAGTCCATGACCTTCGGCAGCATGCCCAGCGGGCCTATCTTACCAATAGGGGAGATGATTCTCACCGTATCGCCGGTCACCACTCCGAGCCTCAGGGCAAGCTCCCTTCCCATCAGCATTCCGGGCATGCCGTCGGTCTTTGCCAGTTCCTCAAAGGAGCCCTCTTTGAGGTGTTTCTTTATCTCCGTAGTCTCGGCCTCAAGAGACGGCTCTATCCCCCTCATCACAACGCCCTGCGCCCTTTCACCGACGGATACCATAACCTGCCCCAGAACAAAGGGCGACTGGGACACGACGTGAGGCTCGTGCTTTAATTTGTCCATGACGCCTTTGTAGTCCTCGATGTTACCCTTATAGTCCAGAACGATGACATGGGCGCTTACCCCGAGGATTTTCTCCTGAAGGTCTTGGTGAAACCCGCTCATCACGGAAAGCACCACAAGCAGGGCCATCACTCCCACTGCAACCCCGCCTATGGATATGGCGGTGGTTATTGAAAGCCCCCTGTGCCGTTTCTTGGATTTAAGATAACGGAGCGCGACAAATACCTGATATGGAATAGGCATAGTGCAATTTTATCAAAAACCGCAGGGCAATGTCACGCAGGCAGGCAGGCGGGGAAAATAGAGGGGGCCGGACGGCCCCCTCTACGGCAATGTCAATACGAGTAGGAAGACGACAGGAACATCGTCCATGAAGAGGCCGAGACATCCTGAATGCCGGTGCTGCCCCTTATGACCTGTGCCTTGCCGGAGCCTAAGCTCATGTTGCCGCCCAATGTCACGGAGGTGTTTTTCGTGAAGTGGCTCAGGCTCATGCCCCCGCCGTAGTAGTTGATGTGCTCCTCCTGATTTGTATATCCGGCCGTTATTTCGTTGGTGTTTGCCATGTTTGTGAAGATGCCCGCCCGTGCGGCCCATTTCCTGCTCATGTAGTACTCCGTCCCGAGCGCAGCGTTTATTACAAAGTTTTTGTCGCCGTAGTTGGCGTCCTTAACGCTCGTAAAAAATGCGAGGTCTCCGGAGAGGAGCAGCCGTTCGGATGCGAAATACCCCACACCGGTTCTTAACTCGTAGGGATATTTTCTTTTTGCATTGCTGATGCCGACTATCCTGTCGACGGTGTTGAGGGAGTAGTTAATCCCCTTGTATGTCGTCTGCCCGGCCGTCTCTGAGTCTATGATGAGGGTCTTTGCCGCTGAAATGCCCAGAGAGACCTTTTCAAAGGGAGACCACATGACCCCGAGCACGGGTTTAAATCCCCATTCGTTCGTTTCAGTGTAGATGTTGCTCCATTCGTACCTTCCGTCGCTCAGGTTTACGAGCTGGTTGTTTATCACCTGCGCCCTCCTCTGATGCACATAGAGGGTAACGCCTGCGGAAAGGTCTTTCATAATCTCAGCGGCGACGGAAGGGCCGTAGTTATAAATGTTGTCTTCGTTGTTGAAGTTGATGACGAACATTTTTACGGTCGTTGCGTTTCCGAGCGATGAGGGCAGGTTGTAAAAAGACTGGTCCTGGTCCTCGAGCGCCGAGTCCGGCACGGCGTATGAGAAGCCTATCTTCATCTTGCCCAGCGGCTGTATTATGCCGAAGTAGTTGGGCAGGAGCGCGGAGGACGACCTTTCCCAGTCATAGCCTCCGATTACGCCCTTATAGGTCTTTACGTGGCTGTTGTAGGCATTGACGCTTGCCGAAAGGTTTCTGCCTGTGGAGTACATTATTCCGGCGGGGTTATAATAAAGCCCTGCCGGGTCGTCGGATATTCCGGTGTATGCGCCTCCCATGCTCGATGCGCGGTCTCCTATGAGTATGTTGTTGTAATGGAATTCATCGGCGGCTGAGATTCCGGCGAAAAAGACTACGGAAGTTATAATTAAAACCGTGCCTAATAACTTAGAAAGCATTTAGCCCCTCCCTGATGGATTTTTCTATTTCAACGCGCTTATCGCTTCAGCGAACCTTTCCTTGTTGCTCTTAAGCCCTGCGCCTCCTATGCCCCCTTTGGCAATGGCCTCGTTTATCCAGCCTATTCTTTCAGTATGGGGCGGGTGCGTTTTGTCGAGCACCTCGGTCTTCTTTCCCGCGGAGCCGCTTAACCTTGTTAGATAGCCCGGAAGCCCTGAGGGGTCGTAGCCTGTAAGTGCGGCAAACATCACCGATGTGGTGTCTGCCTGTATCTCGTCCTCCCGCTTATAGCCGTTGGTAAAGAGTATCTCAATGGCCTTTTCAGCCGCCTGATGGAAGGCAAGCCTTGCTGATTCCGAACCCCCGCCTATGAGCCTTGCAAACCCGGCAACGGGCGATTCCTCCGTGGCCTGTATGTTCAGCTCTTTTACGATGTGCCTCTCCGTGACGTGCGCTATCTCGTGCGCAAGCACGCCCGCAAGTTCGGATTCGTCCCTGGCGAGGCCGAGGGCTCCCTTTGTGATGAATATGTACCCCCCCGGCGCCGCATATGCGTTTATCTCTGCGGAATCGAGTACTGCAAAATGGAATTCTATCTCCGGCCGGTTGGCGTTCAGGGCCACGGACTGCCCCACGAGATTGACATATCTGGTTATCGCGGGGTTGTCATAGAAGCCCATCCTGCCCAGTATCATTGCGGCAACCTCCCTGCCGAACCTTATTTCCTCTTCTATGTCGGAGCCGGTTATCTCTCCTGTCTCGCCGGATTGCGCCGACCCCCTCTGCCTCCACTGCTGCTCCGAGGAGAAAAGGGTCGCCGGCAGGGCAAGGGATAAGATTAGGAGGGCTGAAAGTGCGACCGCCTTTTGCCTCATATTTTACCGCCCTCCATGAATTTTATGACCTCTTCGGCGCTGAGCCTGAAGGACTCCATCTTCTCAATGGCCTCGTAATTGACCTTTTCTTCCTTGCCGAGCCTTTTCCTGTCCTCGGCCGTAAGCCCTCTTGCGGCTGCGGCGCTTGCAAATGTCGATGCCCGTCGCCGCACCCCGGCCTTAATCTCGGCCTCCTCGCCGGATATGAGTCCCTGCCTCTCAAGCGGCGGCCGGGTTGAAAGCAGAAGCGCCGGGACATAGCCCTCCTTGGAGCCGTGTTTCACCTTCACCCAGTTTCCCTCCCTGCCTGTGGACTCAAGGCTTTGCCCCTTGTCCGCCTCGCCGATGACGTCGGACTTAAGCGAAGGGCCGGACATTACCTTTGCCTTCAGGCTCTGCACATAATAGACATCCCCGGCAAAAAGCGGCGCTGCGCACATGAGCGCAATAAGCAATAGAGAGACATAAGAAACCGTTTTCACCATAGCTCTGCTCCTTTCCTCCGGGCGGCGCTGACTAAGCCTTCCCGCCTTCGGCTGCTGTTTTTTGAGTGTCCGGCGTATATATCCGAACCGGTTTTTCTCGCCCCTTTACCTTAACATTTCCGAGCTCTAAACAATGTATTTTATCTTTGACCCTCTCATAAGTATACTCCGATATTATAAGCCCTGTGTTGTGTTCCTTTGTCATGCTCTCGAGCCTCGAAGAAAGGTTCACAGCATCGCCTACTATAGTATAGTTCAATTTTTTCTCCGAGCCTATACTTCCGATTGTCACGCTGCCGCTGTTGATTCCGATTCCGATTCTGAGCGTGAAGTTCTCGTAGCCCCTCTGTTTGAGGTCTGCGTTCACATCGTCAAGGGCCTCAAGCATCTCGATGGCCGCTGTCACGGCGTTCAGCGCATGGTCCTTATCAGGCACCGGCGCGCCCCAGAACGCCATTATGGCGTCGCCGATGTACTTGTCTAAGGTGCCTTTATTGGCAAGTATGATTTCGGCCATTTTTGAAAAGAAACAGTTCAGCATCTCGACCACCCTATCCGGGGGCGTATTCTCAGAAAATGTCGTAAAGCCCCTGATGTCCGTAAAAAGCACCGATACCTCGGCCTTTGAGCCGGCCGTGTTCATGAAGTCCTTGCGGTGACGCATTATCTCGTCCAACACGTCCTTTGAGACATACTGCGAGAAAAGCTGTGCCACCTTCCGCTTCTCCTTGGCCTCGGTGAAGGTAAGGTAGCCGAAGGAAAGAAAACTGCCTGAGACCGTGGCAAGGCTGAAGGGCACCAGTTCGACGACATAATCCGATTTAAAGGCAAAAAGACAGCAGGCGGAGTAAAGCGCAAGCATGGCTATGGGGAATACCGACCTTAGCGAAAAGCTCTTCAGGAAGAGCACCATGTATGTCGTAAGAAACGCGCCTATGAGCGCCGAAAGCATTGTGAGGGTTCTGTCCGGAGGTTTCATGAAGTCGTTCATAAGGTAGTTGCTTGCAATGGCTTGGTGAAGCAGAACCCCCGGCATCCTCGGCTGGATGGAAGTCGCCTTGAGGTCTTCTACCCCGACCGCGCTTCCGCCTATGTAGACTATTACATCCTTGAACTCCACGGGGTCAACCACGAGGCCCTCGATATCGCCCTCCCTGATTCTTTGCAAAGAGGCGAAGATTCCGCCTATGGAGTAGGCTTCCACCTTTCCGTACATATTGATGATGTAATTGCCCTTTTCATCTACAGGCATTGCGCTGCCGCCTATCGTGATTGAGCCCTTTCCGATGGAGACCTCGGAGGCCGCATCAATGAAGGGTGCGATGCCGAGCACGGAGAAGTAGCCGCCGCCGTACTCCCTTAGGGGCTTTGTCCTTCTGAATGAGCCGTCGCTGTCAGGCGTGAACTCCACCACGCTAGTGCCTTTGGATACGTCATAGAGGTCTTTAAACGGCAGGTAGAAATTGTTGTCCTTCATCGTCCCGGGTTCGGAGTCAACAGCGCCGGAGATTTTTTTGATGGAGAACTTTTTTACGAATTCCTCAGGCATGGGCCTGCCGAGTTCCGGGGATTCGCCTTCCGGCTCTCTCAGAATCATCATGCTGTGGTAGACGTTTCCTGAGGTCTTTGTGGCCTCAACGAGGGCCTTGTCGTTGTATCCGGCCTGCCTCTCCGTGAAAAGGACATCAAAGAGCACGGCCCTTGCGCCTCCCATGGAGAGGAATTCAAGGAGGTCGGCCCATATCGCCCTCGGCCACGGCCATCTGCCCGCAATCCCTTCCATGGCCTTAAGAGACGCCTCGTCTATGAGTATGACCTTGATTTTGTCCGACGGCCTTTTGTCCTGCCTTGTGAGCTTTACCATGCTGTCGAAGAAAAAGAATTCAAGCCTCTCGATGGAGTCCGAATAATAAAGGGCTGTTGTGGCGGAAAAAACAAGGACGGAGATTAATAGTGCAATGACGGACTTCCGCATGGGTTATTATAAAATATCGCGGCAAATCATGCCCTATTCGCCGGGGGCCGCGCCCCCTTCGGGCTTAAGCTGGGGGAAGAGTATAACGTCTCTTATGGACTGTGAGTCCGTAAGGAGCATGACGAGCCTGTCTATGCCGATTCCCTCGCCTGCGGCAGGCGGCATGCCGTGCTCAAGCGCCCTTATGAAGTCCTCGTCCATCCAGTGCGTCTCATCGTCGCCCTTTTCCTTGGCCTCCACCTGAGAGCGGAACCTTTCTCTCTGGTCCATCGGGTCGTTCAGTTCGGAGAAGGCGTTTGCTATCTCCCTGCCTGCCACAAAAAGCTCGAACCTCTCTACAAGCGCCGGGTTTGACGCCTTTCTTTTGGCAAGGGGGGAGAGTTCCACGGGATAGTCGGTTATGAAAGTGGGCTGGATTAGGCCGGGTTCAACGGTCTCTTTGAATATCTCGTCGAGCACCTTGCCGAAGGAACTTCCCGGCTCTATCTCTATGCCCTTTGACTTTGCCCATGACAGGGCCTTATCATGGCCTCCGAGTGCATCCTCAGGCACTCCGGCCTGTTTCATGGAATCAAGCAGCGGGATTTTCGGGTAGGGCGGGGTGAAGTCAAGCCCTTGGCCGCCGTAGTTGAACTTCAGGGCGCCTATTGCCTTTTCCGCAACAGAGCTTAAAAGCTCCTCTGTGAATTTCATCAGGTAGTTATAGTCCTTGTATGCGATATAGAACTCAAGCATGGAGAACTCCGGGTTATGCTTTGTGGAGATGCCCTCGTTCCTAAAGTTTTTGTTCATCTCATAAACCTTGTCATAGCCTGCCACAAGAAGCCTTTTAAGATAAAGCTCAGGCGCAATTCTAAGGTAGAGGTCCGTGCCGAGCGCTGTGTGATGGGTCTTAAACGGCCTTGCGGCTGCCCCTCCGGGTATGGGGTGCATCATGGGCGTCTCGACCTCTATAAAACCCCTTTGCTCTAAGAAATCCCTTATGGCCTTTATGATTGCGCTTCTTTTTTTGAAGGTCTCCTTTACTTCAGGGTTGACTATGAGGTCTATGTATCGTTGCCTGTAGCGGAGCTCTATGTCCTTTAATCCGTGCCATTTCTCAGGAAGGGGCCTCAGGGATTTTGTAAGGAGGCTGAAGTCCACGGTCTCGACAGTAAGCTCGTTCGTTCTTGTCCTGAAGAGCCTTCCCGTAAGCCCGATGATGTCTCCTATGTCGAGTTTTTTAAAGAGGCTGTATTTTTCGCCTAAGATATCTTTTTTAAAGTATATCTGAATCCTGCCGGTTGCGTCCTGAATATGGGCAAACGATGCCTTTCCGAAGTCCCTGAGGGCGACAAGCCTTCCGGCAATGGAGCACTGAACAGGGTTTGCCTCAAGGTCTTCCTTTGAGGAGGATACATATTTTTCAAGGAGTTCCGATGCATAGTCATTGACATCAAACGGCCCTCCGAAGGGCTCTATCCCCTTTTCCTTAAGCTCCTTGAGCTTGTTTATCCTTACCTGCATCAGCTCGTTTGTTTCTTCTGTCATGGAGGTGAAATTATACGTCCCGCCTGCGCATAAGGTCAAGGCAAAATGATTCTGGATTCCCGCTTTCGCGAGAATGACACAAAAACAGATTTTTTCAGGGGTCTCAATTCGGAGCGGCTTTTTTGCATGGAAGAGGGGGGTGAAAACCTTATGTTATTCTTTCAGAAAAGCGCGATAAAGCCTTTTGGTAATTTGACACATGCTTGCATATTGTGATATTTTTCAAGTATATGGTAGATAAGGCCTCGGTAATCCGGGAAGCGCAGAAATATTTAGCAAA
>JAUXOF010000044.1 GCA_030682405.1 Thermodesulfovibrionales bacterium | reverse complement strand
TTGAGATGGTGATGCCCGGCGACAACATAGGCATTTCCGCCGAGCTGATAGCGCCGATAGCGATGGAGAAGGAAGTTAGGTTTGCCGTCAGGGAAGGCGGCAGGACAGTCGGCGCAGGCGTCGTCACGGAGATAATAGAATAAACTAATGAACCAGAAAATAAGGATAAAATTAAGGGCTTACGACCACAGGGTGCTGGACCAGTCCGTAAGGGAGATAGTGGATACTGCGCAAAGAACAGGCGCACGCATAGGCGGGCCGGTTCCCCTGCCCACGAAGATAAACAAGTACACGGTCCTGAGGTCGCCGCATGTGGATAAGAAATCCAGGGAGCAGTTTGAGATAAGGACTCACAAGCGGCTTATAGACATATTCGACCCGACGCCCCAGACGGTGGACGCTTTGATGAAGCTTGAGCTTGCCGCAGGGGTTGACGTGGAGATTAAGCTGTGACAGCCATTTTAGGCAAGAAACTCGGGATGACCCAGATATTCGGCGAGGGCGGCAGGATGATACCTGTTACTGTCATTGAGGCCCAGCCGGGTTGCGTGGTGGAGGTAAAGACCCTTAAGAAGCACGGCTACGAGGCCGTAAGGGTCGGTTTTTTTGAAGTTAGGAAGGAAAAGAAGGTCAATAAACCCTCTGCCGGCATATTCAAGAAGGCAGGGACGAAGCCCTATAAGGTTTTAAAGGAATTACAAACCTCAGGGCTCAAGGTCGGAGACCTCGTGACTGTGGAAGGCTTCTCAAAAGGGGACATGGTCTCTGTCAGCGGAATATCGAAGGGCAAGGGGTTTCAGGGCGTCATGAAGAGGCATAATTTCAAGGGCGGCCCGGGCTCCCACGGCTCGATGTTCAACAGGGCGCCGGGCTCCATAGGCGCAAGCTCCTACCCCTCGAGGGTCTGGAAGAATCAAGGCATGCCGGGGCATATGGGCTCGGAGAACGTTACGGTCAAAAACCTCAAGGTCGTGGACGTAAGGGAGAACCTGCTGCTCATAAGGGGCGCTGTGCCGGGGGCGAAGAACACTGTTATAGAGATTAGGAAGGAAAGCTGAGATGGCGGAAATAGATATAAAGGATAAGTCAAACGCCGTAGTCGGCAAGATGAGCCTTCCTGATAAGCTTTTCGGGCTTAAGGTAAATGACGCGCTTTTGCACGCTGCGGTGGTCAACCACCTTGCCAATCAGAGGCAGGGCACCCATGCGACAAAGACAAAGGGGCTTGTAAGGGGAGGCGGCAAAAAGCCGCATAAGCAGAAGTCTACCGGAAGGGCGAGGGCGGGCAGCAACCGTTCCCCCATCTGGAAGGGCGGAGGCACGGTGTTCGGCCCGCAGCCGAGGGATTATTCATACAGCATGCCTAAGCAGGCCAGAAGGGCCGCTCTTTACGGGGCGCTCTCAAGAAAACTCTCCGACGGCGAGGCCGTAGTCCTTGAAAGCCTTAGTGTGGAAAGCCCAAAGACGAAGGAAATGGCAGGCATAATCGGAAGCCTCCAACTGACCGGAAAGAGCATCCTTATAGTGCTTGCAAAGAGGGACGACAACGTGAGGCTTGCTGCAAGGAACATACCGGCCGTCAGCGTCAGGATGGTTTCAGACATAAACGCACATGACGTTCTCAAGCACCAGATGCTGCTTTTTACCAGAGATGCGGTCGAGATGGTCGGGGTGCGGGAATGAAAAGTATTTATTCCGTGATAAAAAAGCCGCTATTTACGGAAAAGGGGGCCAATCTTAAGGAGACCCAGAACAAGGTGCTCGTTGAGGTTTATAAAGACGCCAACAAGATAGAGATAAAGAAGGCAATAGAGGAACTCTTTAAGGTCAAGGTTGAGAAGGTCTCCACGATAAATACGCGCGGAAAGATAAAGACCCTCGGAAAGTCCAAGGGCAGGAGACCGGGCAGGAAAAAGGCGATAATCACACTGAAAAAGGGCGAGAAGCTCGATTTCATAGAAGGTTCATAAAAACAGGAAGATAAAATGGGGATAAGAAAATATAATCCGACATCACCCGGCAGGCGGCACCAGACCGCGCTGGACTATAAAGAGCTAACAACGGACACGCCGCACGAGCCGTTGCTCATGCCTCTGAAAAAAAGCGGGGGCAGGAACTCCTACGGCCGCGTGACCGTATGGCAGAGGGGCGGCGGCAACAAGCGGATGTACAGGCTTATAGATTTCAAGAGGGACAAAAAAGGCATCCCGGCAAGGGTTGAAACCATAGAGTACGACCCAAACAGGTCAAGCCATATCGCCCTTCTTAAATACAGGGACGGCGAAAGAAGGTATATAATCGCTCCGGTGGGCATCAAGGTCGGAGACAATGTCGTCTCTGGAAGCGGCGTGGACGTCAAGGAGGGCAATGCCATGCCCTTAAGCGAGATACCGCTCGGCACGTTCATCCATAATATAGAGCTCAGGCCGGGGCAGGGTGCAAAGATTGCAAGGAGCGCGGGCGCATCCGTGCAACTGGTTGCAAAGGAAGAAAAATATGCGCAGGTCAAGCTCTCATCAGGCGAGGTCAGGCTCATACCCTCGGTGTGCATGGCGACTATAGGGCAGGTCGGCAACACGGACCACGAAAATATATCTTACGGCAAGGCCGGCAGGCGCAGATGGCTCGGCATAAGGCCGCACGTGAGGGGGGTTGCGATGAACCCCGTAGACCATCCCTTGGGCGGCGGCGAGGGCAAAAGCTCGGGCGGAAGGCCTCCGTGCTCGCCGTGGGGCAAGCCCGAAGGGGTTAGGACAAGGCATAACAAAAGGACGAATAAGTTCATAGTAAAGAAGCGCAAGTGATGAGATATATTAATAATAAAAGCTTTGGGAGGGGGAGATAAGTGCCAAG
>JAUXOF010000014.1 GCA_030682405.1 Thermodesulfovibrionales bacterium | reverse complement strand
TCCTTTATAAGGAGGGGCATAGGGGAGGTCTTTCCTCCGTGCCTCTGTGGTTAATATATTATGGGCTTAAGGAACCGGTCAACCCGAACTGGTTCGGTCAAACGAGGACAGGGGGGGGTGTGAGGGATTGTCCGGGCAAGTCCGATTTACATCGGCGTGCATTATACTACACCTGACCCCAAAAGCGCTTAAATAATCGGCAGTTTTCATCTATTTAAGATAAAACAGGCAGGCAGGAACAATCAAACACCGAGGACATCTTTGTGAGTTCCTATCATTGTTATTACGATATTGTTTCCGTCCCTGAAATAAGTTGCGCGGTAGTTCATCGT
This sequence comes from Thermodesulfovibrionales bacterium, assembly GCA_030682405.1. Lineage (GTDB taxonomy): Bacteria > Nitrospirota > Thermodesulfovibrionia > Thermodesulfovibrionales > JdFR-86 > JAUXOF01. Next base: position 8,025 of record JAUXOF010000014.1, on the reverse strand, counting down.
TATGCTGAATGCCCAATCCTCCGCCCCGCGCAGTTTTTCGTTCCTCAGCCCCGGGTGAGACGGGTTTTTGAGCAAAATTTCGAGTTGGCTCCAGAACTTAAGCCGTATCTCTTTTGGAAGGCCATTGATTATTTTAAGGACGGAGAAGGGGATGACAATGTTGTCGGCCATGTCAGCCTACGTTTTCAGTCAATTTTCTCGCCTCTTTCGCTGATTTAAATGACCTTGCTTTGCCTTTTCTGTATTCTTCCTTTGCCTTTTTAATGCCTTCCTGCCATTCCCTGCTCCAAAACCATGCCTGGTCTTTCGGAATCTCAATCATTGGCCTGATGACGATATATCCGTTCCTTACTTCAACTTCCACGCGCTCTCCGACCTTGATTGAAACTTTTTCCCTTACTTTCTCAGGAATGGTTATCTGATATTTTTCCCTTACCTTTACAGTAGTGCTCATTTTTACCTCCTATTGTTGGATAGTAATACAATAATACTGTAGGAGTCAAGGTTCAACCAGCAAAATGTCAACCGCCAGTTCAATGAGGAAGTGCAACACTTGCCGAAGGCTCGTAGAGGGGCTACGAAGGAGTTACCCTAAGTGTTTTACCCCCCACTGTCCTCATTTGGCTAAACTGGTTCGGGTTGACCGGTTCAGCAACCCTGTAATACGGTATAAACTCAGGGCGTATGTTCTGGTATAATCTCTGCATGAACCTTACTGAAAACGCGCTTAAGGTAATTAACGCACGGTATCTCCTGAAGGACGCCAAGGGCCGCATCGTAGAGACCCCTGAAGAGATGTTCCAGAGGGTGGCCGCCACTGTTGCCGGGGCCGAGAGGCCTTATGGAGGGGACCCCTCCTACTGGGGCGAGAGGTTCTATGAGATTATGTCCGGCCTGAGGTTTCTTCCGAACTCCCCGGCCCTCATGAATGCGGGCAAGGACATCGGACAGCTTGCGGCCTGCTTTGTATTGCCTGTGGAGGACTCCATGCGGAGCATATTCGACACCCTCAAAAATGCCGCCCTTATACTTCAGAGCGGCGGCGGCACGGGTTTTTCGTTTTCCCGGCTTAGGCCGAAGGCGGACATCGTGCGCTCCACAGGAGGGGTTGCAAGCGGACCGGTCTCTTTCATGAAGATATACAACACTGCCACAGAGGTCATAAAACAGGGAGGCGCAAGGAGGGGCGCCAACATGGGCATCCTCAGTGTGGACCATCCGGATATTCTGGATTTTATAAGGGTCAAGAGGGAGGCCGGCGAGCTTTCAAATTTCAACATATCCGTGTCGGTCACGGATGCGTTTATAGAGGCGGTCAAGCGGGACGTGGAGTACGAGCTTATAAACCCAAGAAGCGGCGAGTCCGCAGGGAGGCTCAGGGCAAGGCTTGTATTTGACGAGATAGTAAAAAGCGCATGGGAGACAGGCGACCCCGGCCTTGTATTCATAGACAGTATTAACAGGGCTAATCCTACCCCGCACATAGGCCGCATGGAAAGCACAAACCCCTGCGGGGAGCAGCCCCTTTTGCCCTATGAGGCATGTATGTTAGGCTCGCTCGATGTCTCAAAATACGTGACCGGGGATAAAAAGATAGACTACGAATCCATGGGTAGAGACGTAGAGACCGCCGTCCGCTTCCTCGACGACTCTATAGACGTAAACAAGTATCCGCTTTCCGATATAGAGGCCATGCACAAGGGCAACCGGAAAATCGGGCTCGGCATTATGGGCTGGGCCGATATGCTCATACTGCTTGGGGCGCCTTACAACTCAAAAAAGGCATTTAAGCTGGCAGCCGAGGTCATGGGCTTTATAAAGAAGACCTCTTGGAAGGCATCCGGGATGACGGCTGAAAAACGCGGGGTGTTCCCGAATTTCAAGGGCTCTGTTTATGACGCACCAGGCATGCCCAGATTAAGGAACGCCACACTGACGACAATCGCGCCCACAGGCACGCTCTCTCTGATAGCGGACTGCTCAAGCGGGATAGAGCCGCTGTTCGCCCTTGCATACAAAAGGCTGATATTGGATACCGAACTCTATGAGATGAACAACTATTTTTTCAGGCTCGCAAAGGAGCGCGGGTTCTATTCCGAGGAGCTTAAGGCCGAGGTCATCAGCCGCGGGAGCCTTAGGGGGATGAAGGGCGTGCCGCCGGACATAAAAAAGCTCTTTAAGACCGCACACGAGATACCGCCCTGCGACCATATAGAGATGCAGGCCGTGTTTCAGGCTTATACGGACAACGCTGTCTCAAAGACAGTCAACATGCCGAACAGGGCGAAGGCGGAGGACGTTGCCTCGGCCTATCTCCTCGCTTATGACAAAGGCTGTAAGGGCATCACGATATTCAGGTACGGCGCCCGGAAGGTCGGCACTCTAATCAGGTTTTCGGGTGCGGACTGAGGGAGGCATCATTAAATACTCCCGCTGCCTTTATGCGGTATAATATAATCCATAATGAGCCCTACGATATTACGGGAGAAAGGCTATCGCTTCTTCTTTTTTTCGCGCGAAGAAGCACGGATGCATATTCATGTCGTCTGTCCCGATGGAGAAGCAAAATATTGGCTTAGCCCTGAGATTGAGTTGTCAAAAAACTACAACCTGTCCCGTGGTCAATTGAAAGAAATAGAAAATATCATTGAGGTGCATTATGATGAGTTCAAAAACGCTTGGGAAAAACGCCGCAGCGGTTGAGGTTACGCACGTTTCCGGCAATGGGGTGTGGCTTCTGGCCGGGAATAAAGAGTTGTTCATGTCTTACGAGGATTTTCCGTGGTTCAAGGATGCTCCCATCGGAAAGATTCTTAATGTCGAGGAGCCTCGTCCCGGACATTTTTACTGGCCGGACTTGGATGTGGACCTTACGATAGAAATCATAGAGCATCCCGAACGTTTCCCTTTAAAAATGAAATGACAGGTAAGGACAAGTGAATCCGCGCATCACGGGAGCGCAATAAATATGATTCTTGGAGTGAACGTAGACCATGTTGCAACACTGAGGCAGGCGAGGCTCGCTACGGAGCCGGAGCCGCTTATGGCCGCAACGCTTGCTATTTTGGGCGGGGCTGACGGCATAACCGTCCATCTGAGGGAGGACAGGAGGCACATAAACGACCGTGACCTGTGGCTCATGCGGGAGCTTATCTCGTGCGAGCTTAACCTTGAGATGGCAGCAACCCCGGAGATGACGGACATAGCGCTTGAGGTCGGGCCGGACATGGTTACCCTTGTGCCGGAAAAAAGGCAGGAGCTTACCACAGAAGGCGGGCTTGACCTAAGGGCGCAGAGGGCGAAGCTCAGGGCCGCAATAAAAAAGCTCAAGGACAGGGGCATACCCGTGAGTCTTTTCGTAAACCCCGAAAAAAAGGACATCGAGGCATCCAAGGCCGCGGGTGCGGACATGGTAGAGATACACACGGGCATGTATGCCAATGCAAAAGGCCCTGCGGCAGAGGCCGAACTTAAGAGGATTTACGCTGCCGCAGGCCACGCGCTCGATGCCGGGCTTTCGGTTAACGCAGGGCACGGGCTTAATTATTTCAATGTAATGAAAATTGCGGAAATCAAGGGGCTGAGGGGGCTTTACATAGGCCACAGCATAATCTCCCGCGCCGTGCTCGTAGGCATGGAAAGGGCCGTAAGGGAGATGAAGGGGCTGATAGGAAAGGCCGCATGATATACGGGGTAGGCATAGACCTCGTCCGGATAGAGAGGGTGAGGGAGGTTGTTGAGAAATGGGGGAAGAGGTTTCTTGAGCGGGTCTTCACCGGGGATGAGATAAGCTACTGCTTTTCTAAAAAAGACCCCTATCTTTCCCTCGCAGTGAGGTTTGCCGCAAAGGAGGCCCTGATAAAGGCGATAGGCTCTGAAATCCCTGTCTCCCTTAAGGACATGGAGGTCGTCAATTTCGGAAGCGGAAAGCCCTTCATTAAGGCTGGCGGGGGGCTAAGGCGGTTCTTAGACGAAAAGGGCATACACGGCGCCCACCTGAGCCTAAGCCACGAAAAGGACTACGGCGTGGCCTGTGTTGTGCTTGAGGCGGCGACTCCTATGGGCCGATTATAGGGATTCCGCAATAATTATATACTTATCCCATGAACAAAAGGCTTATCAGGCGGCTTGCGGTCTTGCTGGCGCTTTCCATGCTCCTTGCCGTCCGGTTCATTGGCGAAAGATTTTCCCCTCCGGAGAAGGCATCCCATGAGGAGCAGCGCTCAAGCGGCCGGGAGTATTTCAGGGTTATCAGGGTTCATGACGGAGACACCGTCACCGCCATGATTGCCGGCAAGACGGAAAAAATACGGCTGGTCGGGATTGATGCGCCTGAGATAGGCCAGCGGTCGTGGGGGCAGAAGGCAAAGAGACATATAGAGGAAATCCTCGATTCCTCGGACCGGAGCGTCTCTCTGGAGTACGATATCGAAACGAGGGACAGGTATGGCAGGCTGCTTGCCTATCTCTGGACAAAAGACGGAAAGATGCTAAACAGAACGATGATAGAGGACGGCTATGCGCTTCTTTTGACCGTACCGCCGAACGTCATGCATGTTGAAGAATTTAAGGTCTCTCAGGAGTCCGCCCGCCGGAGCAAATCCGGCATATGGGGCAGTGACGGCCTCAGGGAAAAACCCTCCGACTACAGGAAAAGGGGGCGCGGGCGGTAGAGGCACGGCCCCGGGCGGTAGGAACAGTCATTACACCTTCCATCCGGCCTTTTTCTTCCTTGCCTCTTGAACCTCGGCCCTCTTTTCCTCATAGCCCTTTCTGCCCATCATCCCATATGTGAAGTTCTTCCCCTCCTCAACCGAAGGCTGGTCAAAGGGATTTATTCCGTAGAGAAAACCGGTAAATGCGGTGGCAATCTCGAAAAAGAAGAACAGTTGCCCCAAATGATATGCGTCTATGGAAGGCACACCTATGGTCATATTCGGCCTTCCGGCCCTCTGAAGGCAAAGCTCTGTTGATTCCTCTTCGGCGTTAATGAGTTCCGCAAGGCTGTGGCCTCCGAGGTATCCGGTGCCGCTTTCCTTGAATACCTCAGGTATCTTTATATCCGCCCCGTGGTCATCCACCTTTATGAAAACTATCACCTTGTCCTCAGGGCCTTCCATCCATAGCTGAAGCTGGGAATGCTGGTCGGTCGTGCCCAACGAGGGGAAGGGAGTAAGTCCGAGCCCCTGCTTGCCGAGGCTTTCCGCCCAGAGCTGGCAGAACCACTCTGCCATGACCTTAAGCCTGTCTGAATAAGGCACAAGGACGTCCGTCTTCCTGCCCTTTTCCTTGTCCATTAGGTAAAGCAGCGCTCCCATGAGATAGGCAGGGTTTTTCCATACATCAGGCCCGGAACACCTTTTTTGCATGTCCCCCGCGCCCCTTAGGAGTTCATCCGAATCTGCGCCGATTATCTCGGCAGGCAAAAGCCCCACAGGGCTCAGGACGGAGTACCTGCCTCCCACATCCGGAGGTATCGGGAGGGTTTTGAAGCCCAGCTCCGTTGCCAGTTTTCTGAGGTTTCCCTTTTCAGGGTCTGTTGTTGCTATGAAATTTTCAGGCGAGCCTTTAAGTCTCTCATAAAGTATCATGAACGATGCCATTGTCTCTGCCGTTGTGCCTGATTTTGTGATGACGTTTACAGCGGTCTTTTTGAGGTCAAGAACGGACAGGATGTTGTTGAGCGTCATGGGGTCGACGTTTTCGTATATAAAGACCTTGGGGCTCTTTTTCAGGTTGTGCATCGGGCTTAATGCCTCGATTATGCACTTGGGGCCCAATGCCGAGCCGCCTATGCCGAGCAGGATGAAGTTGTCGTATTTGCCCCTCACAGCCTCTGCGGCTTTTTTTATATCCTTAGTGTCCTGCTTTATGAGGTCCATGAACCCAAGCCCGCTTCTTTTCCTTTGGGTTATCTCCTCATGCGCGGCAAGCACCCTGTCCTTTATGCCCTCCACTGACTTTTCGGATATCCCCTTTTGGCCCATCACCCCGGACATCATGTTTGCGATATTAAGAGTTATCATAACCGCCCCTCGATTACTTTAAGTTTAAATCTCATTACTGCTGCCCATTGCCAGTGTCCTCTTTTGCCGCCAGTATGCCCTCTTTAAGGAGAACCATGAATACGAGGGTAAAGCCTATCATGAGCCCCATGAGGCTTACGAGCCTTAAAACCGTAAGGGCCGTGATGACCGTAAAAAGAATCAGGAGCCTGATTATGCTCAGCACCACAAGTTTGGGCGCGGCATTGTATGAGCCCATGAGGTTCCCCATCCCCCATGTAAGCCCCTTGAGGTTGGCAAGCCCGAATATCCCCCCTAAAACAATGCTTATGGGAAGTTTCTTCGGCTCGAAAAAAGCCGAGATTGCAGCCGCAGGCACTATGACGAACCCTGCCTGCCTATATATCCTTTTTATCAGTTCCATCGCCTTTGTTTTCTCCGTCGTCCTGCCGTGCCATCTTTAAAAGCTCCCTGAAGCCGGCGATTATCCCCAATATGAGGAAAATTACCGTAAGGTATGGCCTTGTGCCGAAAAGCTTATCCAGAAAATATCCTACCGCAAGCCCGACGAATGTGGCCGCTACGAGGTTAAGCCCCACGGTGCTTGCCTTGAGGAGGTGTCTCAGCAGGCCATTGTCTTCTTTTTTCGCCATGGATTTATACTACACTATTTCGCAGGCCCTTACCAAAAATTTACAGTATCAACAAACATCAGTCCAACATTTCCACGCGGTTCCGGCCTTTTTCCTTTGCCCTGTATAGGGCCTTGTCCGACTCTTGCAGCACTGCCGCGAAGGACGATGTTACACTGCCGATTGTTGAGGCCGCTCCAAGGCTTATAGTGACAATGCCTAATGGTGATGATTTTTCATGAGATATTTTCATTTTTTCGACATTAGTCCGGATAACCTCTGCGAGTAAACAGGCACCCTCAACCGGCATGTCAGGCAGCATTACAACGAACTCTTCCCCCCCGTATCTTGCGCAAATATCAGCCGGACGTTTTATGCTGTTTTTTATTGTCTGTGCAACTGTCTTAAGGCATTCGTCACCTGCTGTATGTCCATAGGTATCGTTATATAATTTAAAATGGTCAATATCAATCATAATGACAGACAAAGGAGTTTTGTTTCTTGCACTGCGTCTGAATTCAGACTGTATCCTTTCCATGAAGGCGCGGCGGTTGGGAATATCCGTCAAGCTATCCACGACAGCCTGCTTTTCTATTATTTCATATGACTTTCTCAGCTTTGATGAAAAAAGAAATATTCCAACGAGACCTATAAATCCGACTGCGGTATGACCCAATATCAAGCTCAGCAAATGATCTTTGTGATGCAGCGGTACAATGATGCTTATCCCGCCCCTGACATCTCCCTCCTTGTATCCTTGGAAGGCATGGCACTTAAGACATGCCTTTTCCGTTTTCAGGGGCGCCATATAAAAAAACTTCATATCCGGGCCGTCTTTGATAATTTCCCCGACTTCCTGCACGCCTTTTTCAAACGATTCCAACGCCTTTTGCTCGCGCTGTGAGGGCCGGTTTTCAGGACGTACAAGCCTAAGACTTGTTATATGAATCCGAACTGTTCCGCTTTGCGCAGACAGTTCAGCCAACTGCCTGGTCATGTAAGCAGGATTGATTTTGGTCAGAGTCAAGGCATTATTGACCTTTATATCCCTCAAGGGGTCGTCTAAATACGGATTCGGCTGAGTGTCTTTTGTCACAGGGACATAGACTCCGCCGTGCATGGCATTCCACCTTCTGGCTAATACAACCCTCTCAAGCAATGCCCGTGAGGTGCTGAGTATCAGCTCCTTATGCGTCTGATCCGAGTTATAATATTCAAGCACAAATAAAATGCCGACGAACATCAGCCCGATATTGTCCCTTCCTTTCGTTGAAGTAGGAAGGACCGGTCTGCCCGTGCAATGCACGTAGACAGGTTGCATTATGCTAAGCAGCCGCCTCCTTTCTGTCAAGGTTTTTCTGCTGTAAAACAGCAACGAGTTTCGGTAT
>JAUXOF010000004.1 GCA_030682405.1 Thermodesulfovibrionales bacterium | reverse complement strand
TCAATTTTTTGGGCAAGGTTCTAATATTACAAATAGCCATTCGTTCACCATCTGATGATACCACTCCAAGTGGTTTCTTGCCGTTACAATAAACAGCATAACCGTTATATTTATCTGTTTCAATCAGCATTTTAAAGGTTTAAAACGGTACGGGTCGGCAAGAATCTCCTGCACTTTTCTGTCGATCAGTCGTAGCATTTTCTTGTCTTTTTTCTGAAGTTGCTTAAATTTTTGTCGAGACCCTTTTTGATGGCGAGGTTATACACTACTTCAGGCCGTATCTTTTCCCGAAGCCCTTAACAATTGCAGACTTTTCAATATCAATGTCTTTCATCCTCTGAATAAACTCTGCTCTCAACTCGAGTTCTTCCAAAAGACTTTTTTGATATGAACAATATCCCGCTGTAATTCAATAACCTTTTTGTAAAGGGTTTCAACCGTAATGCCCTTCATTTATTCATCTCCCTTTGCCTGCATAATAACATACCGACATCCATTGAAAAACACTGCCGGCAACTGCCTTAATTAAGTTTAGCATGTCAGGCCGCCGATGTAAATCGGACTCGCCCGGACAATCCCTCACACCCCCATTCTCCCCTGTCCCCTCCCTGTCCTCATTTGGCCGAACTGGTTCGGGTTGACGAGTTCAGTCCCCCTGTAATATCCTTCGACAGGCTCAGGATGCTCTTTGAAAAGGCGGGTGATTACGCTCTCGTAGGGGCAACCCCCTGTGGTTGCCCGTAAATATGGGTTTTTATCAGGGCAGGCACAGGGGCCTGCCCCTACAGGATGAATGGCAAGCAAGAGGAGGCAATTTGAAACGGCAAAACAAGTCAAAAACACTCCAAAACACCCTGTTTTTCAGACAATTTCCGCCATATTTTGCCATTTTTTGACATGGGAATCCTTAAAAATCAATTGGTTACGACCCATACCCCCCTCCCTCCTGTCAAACTGCCAAGATGAGGCGAAAGGAGGGCGCGATGAGCCAAGAAAAAAAGGGTAGGCGGCCTGTTTTAAGGGTGCTCGAGTTCGGATATGGCCGGGATGACGGCCTTATATTCTTCGTACGTTACGTTTGAATGCCAGTGTCCCGTGAGCTTGGCCGCGGCTATGATGCCGAAAAATACGGCCATCACAAGAATCACATATATCAGCGGCCTTACGGATTTCTTTGCCGGAAGGGACATCTCAAGCGCCCCTTTTGAAGGGCAGAGGCTTACGCATGTGAGGCATCCTGTGCATTCAGGCGATTTTATCCTGACCTTATCCTCAACCGGAAGCAAGGATGGGCAGTTGGCAGTGCATTTATGGCAGTGTATGCATGCCTCCTCGCGCCTCGTTATCTTAAAAGGGCTTAGGAGGCTTAGTAGCCCAAGGAGCGCGCCGTAGGGGCAGAGGTATCTGCACCAGAAGTTCTTAAAAGGCAGGGAAAGGGCAAAGAGCGCAAGGAGCACATAAAAGGTAAGCGATGACATTTCCGTAAAAAACCCGAGCATCTTTATGTCAGCCACTTTCCAGTAAGGCTCGGATAGAAAGCCTGCGAGCGCCCCGGAAGACATCTTCCCCACGACATACAGGAAAAATACAAGAAGCATGTACTTGACAGACCTCAGAGGGTAGTCTATAAACTTAGGCAGTATCGGGTTCCTGCCGAAGACCTTCCTGCCTGTCTTGAACACGGCCTCGGAAAGCGCGCCGAGAGGACATATCCATCCGCAGAATGCCTTTTTAAGCACGGCTGATATGGCAATGGCCGAGATGAATATGACAAGGGCAGCGGGATGTATCGGGTCGAATATTCCCTCGGTTATCCAGAGCTTGAGGCTCATTAAAGCGCCTATGGGCAGAAAGCCGTCAACGAGCGGGGGCCTCTCTACGAGAGGGGTTTTGTAGCCGGATGCGAAGTGTTCGGCAAAGAGATAAAGCCTGTAGCCTGAGAATGCGGTTAAGGCGAAAATCCCCCACTGGACGGAGTAACGGAATTTCCTCAGATAAGAACGGTCAATCTTCTGCATGTGAATATTTTAGCAGAGCGGCATCAGAAGGCATATGATTTGAATCAGAATGCGCTCCCGGGGCACTTGCCGGATTCTTCAACCAGGTAATAGAAACGTTTCTTGAATTCCTTTTCAGTCATATTGGCCGCGTGTGCGAGTTTTTTAATCTGCACGCCGGAGAAGTCCTCTTTTTCAAGCCTCATCATGTATTTCCTTGCGACCATGTATGTCTCAGAGGATGTGTCCATGTACCTCAGGCGCGTCCTTCCTGTGGCAGGGTCCGTCATCTCGACAAACGGCACCGGTTTGAGCCTTCCTTCGTAGAACACTATCATTGCGCCTGTTCCGCCGAGAAGGAGGAAGCGCACCGCGCCGAAGCCCAGGTTTCTTGTGTACTCCGCATCAAACGGGATGGGGTTTGCGGCCCTCAACTCATAGCCTATGTTTTTATCCACGATGGTCATCTCTATGCCTTTTTCCTTAAGGCTGCCTCTTACTATATTTCTTATGAGCCTGCCAAGCTGTATCTCGGAGAGCCTGACCCTTCCGGTCTCGTCCTTTTCTATCTGTTCGTAATGGGAAAGCTCGGTAATGTCGAATTTGCTTGAGATGCCCTCGGCGAGTACCGCAACCCCGTAGTGTTTTTTTACGGCGAGCCTTTTGATTATAGAGCCTTCAAGTATGTCCGCTACCGTCCTGAAGGAGAGCTTTTCCCCTGTGAATTCCTCCGGGATGAGGGTGATGTTTGCGCCTGCCGCCTTGCCTATGCCGAGGGCAAGGTGGCCGGTGTACCTGCCCATGGTGGTGATGAAATACCACCTGCTTGTGGTCCTTGCGTCCTCCATGATGTTTTCGAGTATCGCGACCCCCCAGTGTCTTGCCGTCTCAAACCCGAACGTGGGCGCTCCGCCGGGAAGGGGGAGGTCGTTGTCGATGGTTTTCGGCACATGTATGACCGCTATCGAGCCGCGGGCTTCCCGCTCAATCCACTTTGCCATGTAAAGAGTTCCGTCGCCGCCCACTGTAAGGAGATACCGTATCTTGAGGGCCTTGAGGGTGGACATCAGGACTTTGAATTTCTCCTTCACCTTATCCGGGTAATCGCGGGAGGTCTTCAGTATGGAGCCTCCTCTGGCATGTATTCTGGTTACATCGTCTATGCCGAGAGGGATGGCGGCCTTTTTGTCGCCATTAAAAAGGCTTTTGAAGCCTCCCATGATGCCTATGACCTGCTTGCCCTCGTTTACAGCCTCTATGGTTGCGGCGCTTATGACCCCGTTTATGCCCGGAGCCGGGCCGCCGCCCACGACTATTGCAAGCACTTCCTTGGCTTTTGATTTCGCCGCCATCTTAACTTAAAAGACCCTCCTCTATCTGTTTTTTGACGATAACCGGCTTTACGGTCTTTTCAACTATCGCCATGGTTTTGCCCACCTTCAGTTTTTCAAACAGGAGTCCGAACTTCTCCTCAAGCTCCTTCATTATCAGCCCCTTGACGTCCGAAGGCAGGTCCCACCACTTCTTCTTTAACTGGCCAAACCCCTTCTTTCTTGTGCTGTAGATGAACTGCTCGTCCGTTTGCCCCTCTTTTTTCTCCTTTAGAAACTCCCTGTTGATGAAGTCGTAGACCTCCTGACGGAATCCCGGGGGGAGGGCCTTGCTGTCGTAGATTATGTTCTGAAAGCCGGTTGCAAGGTGAACCTCGGACGTCCCTGTTTTTGGGAACATGTCGAATGCCTCCTCAGGGAGCGTAGATGCGCCGTGCTGGACGCAGCCTGAAAGCCCGTACTCCTCCCGCGCGCGGTCAGAGAGGGTCTTAAGGGTGTCGAAGTCTATCTTGACCTTAGCCAGAGTCCCGTCCGGGAGCACGACTCCGCCGTGGGCGGTTCCGGTCTGCACGCTCAGTTTGCTCAACCCCTTGCCGGCCTTGAATGTCCCTTTAAATCCGTCAAGATATGCCCTCAGTTCCTCTGGAGTGCTGTTTTTCTTTCCGATTTCCCCTATCTCCCCGCCTACGGATACCGTAATCCCCTTGGGCTCGATGCCCCTTATGTGCGCCGCAAGGCTTGAGGTCGCCTCGAAGTTCGGCCTCTGCTGCTCTGTCAGGGTTTCCTTGTCAAGGTCAACGAGCGTGGATGAGTCAATGTCTATGTTGTAGAACTCCGCATCTATGGCCTCCTTTATAAGCCCCTTGAGGTAGTTTTCCTCGGCTGCGGGGTCTGAGAGGTAGTTTTTCCTTACGAGCTGGAAGTGGTCGCCCTGTATGAATACCGGGCCTTTGTACCGCTCCTTGACCGCTGCCGCGAGCACAAGGGTTGAGTACTCAAGCGGCCTTTGCTTTGTGTATCCGATTTCAGAGCGGGCTATCTCAAAGATGAGGGCTCCGACGTCCATAGAAATGGCCTTTCTGAATATCGCCTTTGCCACGTCGTATGTAAGCCCTCTTATGTTTACGGCAGGCACTGTAAATCCCGGGTAGCTTCTCCCCATCTCATCATAAAGCCCCTGTATTGATGCAGGCACGGCGCCGGCTTCTTTGCATGCCTCCTTGATGAGCGTAAGCATTGCGCTTTTTTTGTCCGTGTCCTCCGTAAAAACGGCTTCATATACAAGCCGATCTATTGTCTCTCTGAATTTCGCCTCGTCTTTGAGTTTAACAGCGCCGTCTTTGATATAAATGATTTCCTTCAGATTCATGTCTCCTCCTAAGGGTTTGTTATATCCTATGGGGTTAATTTCGGCATACCGTTCTCCTTGGAAAGCATAATCGCTTTTTCATGGCTCCGGGCATCGATCTGCATTACATGATTAGTATACCTGTTTTTATAGAGGACTTTAATATTTTTAATCAGTTTATTAACCTCGCCGAAGGGCAGTATCTTTTTCCCTTCAACCGGGTCTATCACGAGGGCGTTGTCCAGAACCAGCCACCGGAGCACCACGTGTTTTGCAATATTGTTCTCTTCTATTGTCAGAATGGCGGGCAGCTTGAATTTTTTTATTTTTTCTATTTCCTTGAATTCATATTGCGAATATCCCCTCTGCCTGACCCTGCCGCCGATGTCTTGAGCGTTTAAATCCTTCTCCCCCAAGATGGCAAGGAGATTCAGGACGCACGCCTGCTCTGCAAACTTATAGTCTTTTGCCCTCCATGTTTCGTCGAGCAGGAAGACTGCGGCTGTGTCTTCGTCGGCCTTGCCGGTTACGGCATTGCCCGCGCTCACTGGGACGCTGTTTTCAAGCCCGGAGGTATTGTTTTGGGATTGCAGCGCTGTAAGGGCCGCAGAATCGAATGTTGCCTTGCGGAGGCCCGAATTGAGCATGACCCCGAGAAATGCGAGGGCCGCCATTGAAAGCAGCAGGAGGCCCGCAAACCTGAGCGAAAAGAAAAACGGCTCATTCCGGGCTTCCATTTCTTTCAGTGCGGCCTTCATTATTCTGCCGCTTATGTATGGCTGCCCCTCTGCATAAGCAAGCATGAGCGCCCTGTCGCAGTAAAGGTTTATGAGGCGGGGGATGCCCCGGCTTGCCTTGTATACGGCCTTTACAGTGCCTGTAGGGAATTTGATTATCCGCCCTGCCACCTCAAGCCTGTGCCTTATGTATTTTGCCGTATCCTCTTGTGGCAGGGGTTCAAGGTGGTACCTTACCGCAATCCTCTGGTCAAGCTGCTTTAGCCTCTCGCTTTTTATTATTTTTGCAAGTTCAGGCTGCCCTATGAGGATGACCTGAAGGAGCTTCCGGGTATCGGTCTCCAAGTTTGAAAGCAGGCGTATGAATTCAAGGCATTCGGTGCTCATCTCCTGCGCCTCGTCTATGATGAGCACGGCCTTTTCGTTCCTGTCAAAGCACCCTAAGAGAAAGTTGTTCAGGTCGTCCATGAGGTCCTTATGTGTCCGGCCGCTTTCGGTGACGCCGAAGTCGTGGATTATCAGCTTAAGAAGGTCGAGTGAGTTTACCTTGG
>JAUXOF010000078.1 GCA_030682405.1 Thermodesulfovibrionales bacterium | reverse complement strand
AAATAGGACATTTCTACTTTGGCTTGACAGGATTTCCGCATCCGGCTTGTCAACCGCGCCTTCATAAGGATATAATACAAAACAATGTTTTCTTAGGAGAATTTATGACGATAACCGAAAAGATACTGGCCGCGCACTCGGGCAAAAAAGAGGTCAAGCCCGGAGATCTCATCATGGCGAAAGTGGACTTCGTGCTTGCCAACGACATCACCGCGCCCATAGCCATCTCCGAGTTCAAAAAGATAGGCGCAAAGGAGGTCTTTGACCGCAAAAGGGTTACATTCGTCCCTGACCATTTTGCGCCGCAGAAGGACATCAAGGCGGCCGAGCAGTGCAAGATGCTCAGGGACTTCTCCAGAGACTACAGCCTTGCCTACTACTACGAGGTGGGAAGGATGGGCATAGAGCACGCGCTTTTGCCTGAGGAGGGGCTTGTGCTTCCCGGAGACGTGATTGTCGGGGCGGACAGCCACACATGCACATACGGAGCGCTTGGGGCATTCTCAACAGGCGTGGGCTCAACAGACGTGGCCGCTGCGATGGCGACAGGGGAGTGCTGGTTTAAGGTGCCTGAGTCAATGAAGTTCATATACTACGGGAAGCCCGGCAAGTGGGTGGGCGGAAAAGACCTGATACTCGCTACGATAGGAGACATAGGGGTTGACGGCGCGCTTTATGCGGCCATGGAGTTTGAGGGAGAGGCCATAAAGAACCTCCCCATGCACGGAAGGCTTACGATGTGCAACATGGCAATAGAGGCAGGGGCAAAGAACGGCATCATAGTCCCGGACTCCGTAACCGGGGATTATGTGAAGGCAAGGGCAAAGCGGCAGTATGAGTTTTACACGTCTGATAAAGACGGCAGGTATGCCTCCCTTAGGGAGTACGACTGCTCGAAGATTCCTCCCACTGTCTCATGCCCGCACCTGCCCTCCAACACGAAGCCTGCGGCGGAACTTGCGGACATAAGGATAGACCAGGTGGTGATAGGCTCTTGCACCAACGGAAGGCTTGAGGACCTCCGAGAGGCGGCCTCTGTGATAAAGGGGAAGAAGGTGCATCCGGACGTAAGGCTGATTGTGATACCCGCCACGCAGGGGATTTACAAGCAGGCGATGAAAGAGGGCCTGCTTGAAATCTTCATAGACGCAGAGGCCGTTGTCTCTACGCCCACGTGCGGCCCTTGCCTCGGCGGACACATGGGCGTTCTGGCAAAGGGCGAAAGGGCCGTTGCAACCACGAACAGGAATTTCGTGGGCAGGATGGGACACCCTGAAAGCGAGGTATATCTTTCAAATCCGGCCGTTGCGGCGGCATCCGCGGTCATGGGCAGGATAGCAGTGCCCGAGGAACTGGGGCTTTAGCGGCCCGCTTCTTGACAACTGAGGGGAAAGACTCTTATTATCTTTAAATCGGGGCGTAGCGCAGTCTGGTAGCGCACACGGTTCGGGACCGTGGGGTCGGAGGTTCAAATCCTCTCGCCCCGACCAACTGATACAGGGATTTTCCCGTAACAGTACCTTTCCATACATGGCTATTTCCTCCCCTTAAAGAGTTTGTATTCCGTTGACTTTGCAAACCACACAAGGGCAAGCATTACAGGCACTTCAATCAACGGCCCTATGACTGTGGCAAGGGCAACTGTCGGGTTGAATGCGGTAATCGCTATGGCTATGGCTATCTCAAAGTCCCTGCCGGTTGAGTTGAATCCGACAGCAACGGCGTCCCTGTAATTCAAGCCCATCTTCCATCCGACCAGATAGACGACAACGAACATAATCCAGAAAAAAAGCGTCATGGGTATCGCCAGATGAACAATGAACATCGGGTTTTCGAGTATTAAATCGCCTTTCAGGGAAAACATTACCACAAGCGTAAACAACAGGCCCGTTATGGACATCGTATCAAGATGGAATTTCAGCTTATGGAACCACTCCTCACCGAATCTTTTTACGCCTAAAAACCGCGTAAGCATTCCTGCAATTAGGGGAATGCCGAGATAAAGAAGAACGCTCTCGGCGACAACCCATACGTCAAAGTTGACCTCACCGAGAAGGAGCTTTGCATAGACCGGGATAAGAATCATCTGGATGATGGAGTTCAACGCAACGAGTATTATGGCGAGGGGGCCGTTTCCCGCCGAAAGGTAGGTGAACACTATCACCATCGCAATGCAGGGTGCAAGCCCGTACAAAACAAGCCCGGTGTATAAATCCGGCTCCCCGCTTAAGAAGACCTTTGCAAGGAAAAGCATAAAGAACGGAGCAACCGCGTAGTTGAAAAACATAACTATAAGCAACTGTCTCGGTGATTTCGCCGCTTTCCCAAGGTCTTCGAACTTTATGTTGGCCATTGCGGGGTACATCATCATGAAAAGACCGACGACCACGCCGAGGGCTAAGGTGTTGGGTATGCTGAACTCGTAAGTCCCGCGGAATATGGATTTTATGGCGTCTATCGGCGGTGTCAGCTCGAAGTTTGAAATCCCGTATGCCTTGCCGATAATGATGCCTGTAACCATGCTGACTATCACAAATACAGGCAGGAGCTTGAAATTATGCAGTTTCTCAAGCAACCTTCTCACCACGGTTTACCTCCCTTCATTTGGGCGGAGTCCTTTGCATCCCTCCTCTTTGCCCTTTAGGAAAACCCCAAGCCGCACCCTGTCCTTTTCAAAGACCCCGCCTTCGGCCCTCTCCATTACCGAAAGCAAAAGGAAGCGCCTGAACATGTCCGAATCCTCCAGCCTGTAGTGGGTCCACCTGCCCTCCTTTCGGTCCCGGATAAGCCCCGCTTCCTTGAGGACGCACAGGTGGAACGACGCCCCGGGCTGGCTCGTGTCAAGCGCGGCAACGATGTCGCATACGCAGAGCTCGCCGCCTTCGAGGAGCTTCAGGATTCTGAGCCGGGTCTCGTCCGAAAGGGCCTTGAATATGCCGAGAATCTCCATCTCCTTATATCTCCTCTCTTACTCTTACGTTGAACAAATATCCCAAGGAGGCCGGCCGGCACATTACCTATAAATAACTTTTTATGAGATAGACTCCGCCTCGTCCTCTCTATAGGGAAGCAACTCCGCACCACCGAAACGGCGAAAATGATGACGGATTGGAGTCTTATGTTTATTATATAAACTTTAATTTATGTTTTGTCAAGAAGATTTGCCCGTTCGCAGGGGATGGGCTTATTGGGCAGCGGCTTAAAATCCCAGCCGCAATCCCTTAGTTACGGATTATGGTTATAATAGATAGCCTGTTTTGCAGGCATACAAAAACTTCCGGGTGAGGGCTGCGGGCAAGGCAGAGGCAAAAGAAACGATTAAATAAAAGCAATAAACAGAGGAGGTAAGAGATGACAAACGGAATGAAGACAGGAAGGAACATAGGGGCGGCGACAGGGGCCGTAGCGTTTTTGATTTTCGGTCTTGTACCAGGGTTTCATTTCGGCAGCCACGGGGCGCTGGTCACGCTTTCGCACCTCTCTGGCGGGCCGGTTGAGCCAAACATAATCGTAAGGATGCTCGTTGTTGCAGGCATAGCGCTCGGGATATTCTCTATCGGCGCGGTAAGCGTTGTGCTCGGTTCCGTATTCGGCACGGCCATCGGCTATGTGACAGAGGCCGTGACATCCCCTGTAAGGGAAGCGGCTGCAGTAAGGGCGGAAAACAAGTAAGCGACTTTATAAAAAAGGCGGCCTGTTTGGCCGCCTTTTTTGACTTCCCTTTTCCTCGGCTTGTTGTCCAAAAAATAACATATACCGGCAGGGCATGCGCTTTTAGATATGTTATATTCTATTATGCCTGCTAATCTTCCTCCTGAGTATTTCGAGGCCGATGCGCGGTACAAGGAGGCACGGGACACCTCAGAGAAGGTCTCTGCGCTTGAGGCCCTGATAGCGACAGTGCCCAAGCACAAGGGGACTGACAAACTGAGGGCCGACCTCAGGAGGCGGCTTTCAAAGCTCAGGGAGGATGTACAGAAGAGGAAAAAAGGCGGAAGGGGCGACCTTTATAACGCGCCAAAAGAGGGCGCAGCACAGGCAGCCCTCATGGGGTTTGCAAATTCGGGAAAGTCCTCGCTGCTTGAGGCCCTCACAAACGCCAAGCCCATGATAGCGGACTATCCGATGACAACCGTCATGCCCCTTTCAGGCATGATGCCTTTTGAGGACATACAGTTTCAGCTTGTAGACCTCCCGCCCATGGGCAACGAGACAACGGACGGATGGGTGTCCGGGATTATAAGAAACGCCGACATTGTGCTCATGGTCATAGACCTTGCCGAAGACCCTGATGCTCAGGCCGGACTCCTCATGGGACAGGCATCAGGCTGGAAGGTGAAGAAGCCTATCATCGCGGCAAACAAGACCGATGCCCCGGGCGCCGGAGATGCGCTTAAGCTGCTTAGGGAAAAATATCATGGGACATGCCCTGTAATCGGGGTCTCCGCCGTGAAAAAAGACGGGCTTGAGGAACTCAGGCGCGCGGTGTTTGAGTCATCCGGGGTGATAAGGGTCTATTCCAAGGAGCCGGGCAAGGAGCCGGACATGGGCACGCCCTTTACAGTGCCTTCAGGCACGACAGTGCTTAGGCTTGCGGAGATTATACACAAGGACTTTCTGAGCGGCCTCAAATACGCATGCGTCTGGGGCTCTGTGCGCTTTCAGGGGCAGAAGGTTCAGAAGGACTACCCGCTTAAGGACAGGGACGTCGTGGAGTTCCACGTATAAGGCACGGAAGGCGCCATAAAAAATTACTTGCCGGACTTTTCCGTCTATGTTCAGTCTTTTTATGTGTGTGCTATCCTATCACATGGCAAGGGTTCTGATACTCATCATGGACGGGGCGGGCATAGGCGAGATGCCTGATGCCGGAGAGTACGGAGACGAGGGGAGCAACACCCTTAAAAACCTCGCAAATGCCGTGGGCGGCCTGAGCCTTCCGTGCCTTGAGTCCTTAGGGCTTGGGAATTTGGGGGATTTTAAGGGCATAGGGAAAACCCGAAACCCGCTTTCATCCTTTGGAGTGATGTCCGAGCTTTCAAAGGGCAAGGACTCTGTAACAGGCCACTGGGAGATGATGGGCATAGTCAACGAGCATCCGTTCCCCACATATCCAAACGGCTTTCCGCCTGAGATAATAAGGGAGTTTGAGGCGCGCACAGGGAGAAAGACCCTCGGCAACAAGGCGGCCTCAGGCACAAAGATAATAGAGGAACTCGGGGACGAGCACGTAAAGACCGGAAGCCCCATCGTCTATACGTCCGCGGACAGCGTGTTTCAGATAGCCTGCCACGAGGACGTAATAGGCGTTGAGGCCCTTTATGAGATGTGCCTCAAGGCAAGGGAGATGCTCGTGCCGCCTCATGACGTATGCCGGGTGATAGCAAGGCCGTTTACAGGCCCCCCTTATAGGAGAACCGCAAACAGAAGGGATTTCTCCCTGCCTCCGCCGGAGGAGACTGTGCTTGACCGGATTTCGGAAAAGGGAATAAAAGTCGTTGCCGTCGGCAAGGTCATAGACCTCTTTAGCGGAAAGGGGTTTTCCAACAGCATGAAGGTAAAAAGCAACGCTGATGCGATGGATAAGATTACAGTGCTCTTGCCTTCATTTGAAGCGGGCATCATATTTTCAACCTTCACGGACTTTGACACCCTCTACGGCCACAGGAACAACCCCGAAGGGTTTGCCTCTGCATTAAGGGAATTCGACAAATGGCTCTCAGCGCTCATCCCTGAGCTAAAAGAAGACGACTACCTTTTCATAACCGCTGACCACGGAAACGACCCCACAACCCCGAGCACAGACCATTCAAGGGAGTATGTCCCGGTGCTTTTTTATAACAGAGCCGTTACACCGAAGGATTTGGGAATGAGGGAAGGGTTTTGTGACTTGGCCGCGACCGTGGCGGAGATTTTCGGGATAGGGTTTAAGAGGGGAAAGAGTTTTCTCGGCTCATAAAAAGCGGCCTATTTGATTCTTGCCCCCGGCTTCACTTCCTTTTCGGTTAAGAGTATCACCGGGCTTCCCGAGTCGTCGGTTGCCGCAAGGAGCATGCCGTGGGACTCCACGCCCATGAGCTTTGCGGGCTTCAGGTTCGTGACCACGACAACGGTCTTTCCCAAAAGCTCCTCAGGGCCGTATGCCTTGCCTATTCCTGCAACAACCTGCCGCATCTCCCCTGTGTCTATGATAAGCCTTATGAGCTTGTCGGATTTCTTTACCCTCTCGGCCTCCATAATCTTTCCGGTCTTAAGCTCCACCTTTGCGAAATCCTCTATGGTTATAATGTTGTCTGCCGGTTCCGAACCCGCAGGAGGACGCGCCTCCTTTTCAGGCTCTTTTTTTGCCTCTATCCGCGGGAAAAGGGCGTTCCCTTTGCGGACTTTTTTCCCTGATACGGCATAGCCGCCCCAGTTCATATAAGCTGGATTTTCAGGTATGACTACATCTATTGTATCTTCTATTCCCAACTGCCTCCATATCTCCTGTGCGGAAGAAGGCATGAAGGGTGAAAGATAGACGGCTATAATTCTCAGGGATTCACTTAAAGTAAAAAGTATGTTTGAAAGTTGCTTTTCATTCTTAACCTTCCAAGGTTCTGAGTCGGCGATGTATTCGTTTGCTTTATTGATGACATTATCCCAGAAATGCCTGATTACAGCATGAAAATCAAGACCTGATAAACGTTCTTCTATATGCCTTAGAGGTTCTTGTGTCGGGTCAAACATTACTTTTAAAAATTCTTCTTTTATATTTGTATAAGTGTCATCCGGCTCAGGAATTATTCCTCCCCTATATTTCTCAATCATCGTTAGAGTCCTGCTTAAGAGATTCCCCAAATCGTTTGCAAGGTCGGTGTTGGTTCTTTTTATGAGTGCCTCTTCGGAAAAATCCCCGTCAAGCCCGAACGGCACCTCCCTGAAGAGAAAATACCTCAGGGCGTCAACCCCGTATCTGTCCGCCATCTCGGAGGGATCTATCATGTTTCCAAAAGACTTGGACATCTTTCTTCCTTCCACAGTCCACCATCCGTGGGCGAAGATGTTTTTTGGAAGCTCTATTTCAAGCGCCATGAGCATTGCGCTCCAGTAAACCGCATGCGTAGTGAGGATGTCTTTTCCGATTATATGATGCTCCGCAGGCCAGGGGTCAATGACCCATAGCCCTTCCTCTTTGAAGGATTCAGGGAGAAGGTATTTAGTGGCTGAGTAGTAATTGACCAGAGCGTCGAACCAGACATATGTAACGAAGTTCTCGTCAAAGGGAAGCGGAATGCCCCACGAAAGACGCTTTTTCGGCCTTGAGATGCAGAGGTCCCCAAGTTCCTGATGTTTAAGAAACCCCAAGACCTCGTTTCTCCTCGTCTCAGGCATTATATAGGAGGGGTTTTTCTCTATGTGTTCCCTAAGCCTTCCGTGATACTTGGACATCAGGAAGAAATAGTTTTCCTCTTCTATCCGTTCTACGTCCCTGCCGCAGTCAGGGCACTTGCCCTCCATGAGGTCCTTTTCAGTCCAGAACCTCTCGTCAGGCGTGCAGTACCAGCCCGAATAAGTCCTTTTTACTATTTCGCCTTTATCATGGAGACTCTGAAGGAGTTCCTGCACTACTTTTTTATGGCCCGCATCAGTAGTGCGTATGAATGCGTTGTTGGAAATATTGAGCTTTTCCCATAGGGCCTTGAAGTTTCCGACCATGAGGTCTGCGTGTCCCCCCGGCGTCCTTCCCTTTAAAGCCGCGGCCTCAGCCACCTTCTGGCCGTGCTCGTCAGTGCCTGTGAGGAAAAACACCTTATTCCCTTTGAGCCTTTGGTATCGTGCAAGTATGTCTGCGGCAAGGGTGGTATAGGCATGGCCTATGTGCGGCTGGTCGTTTACGTAGTAAATCGGCGTTGTGACAAAGAATTTCAATTTTCCTTCTGGCCCCTCCAGCGCCTTCTCCTTCTCCTCTTCTTGGCAACCGTCTCGGCAGAGGGTTTTTCGCCCTCTGAAGGGACATCCGAAGGAGGGGCTGCCGCTGCCTCGGCCTGCTTACGAGGGGCCTCCGGCTTCTTGTACACGGGATGCTTCCTCTTCTCCGGCCTCCGCACCCTCATGGATGGCATGGATGTCCGTGCCTCTTCCCGATGGGGCTGTGCCTCTTTGACCGGGGGCTGTGCTTCTTCCAGAGGGGGCTGAGCAGGTTCCTCTTCAATCTTCTTTTTCGGCCTCCTGTACTCTTCTTTCTCGTAGCCTGCCTCATAGTTCAGGCAGCACATGAGCCTCCCGCAAGTGCCGGAAAGCTTGGAAGTGTTCAGGACAAGCTCCTGCTGTTTTGCCAGCTTGATGGATATGGGCTCAAATGTAGTGAGGAATCTTCTGCAGCAGACCTCCCTGCCGCACACGCCGAAGCCGCCTATGAGTTTGGACTCGTCCCTTACCCCTATCTGCCTGAGTTCTATCCTCGTTCTGAACCTTGCGGCAAGGTCCTTAACGAGTTCCCTGAAGTCTATTCTCGTGTTTGCGACGAAATAGAACATAAACCTCCGCCTATCAAGCGTGACATCCGTGCACACAAGCTTCATGGGAAGGCCCCTTGCCATAATCCGCTCAAGGCAGAAGGCCCGCGCCTCCTCCTCCACGGCCTTGTTCTCGCTCTTAGTGGCCATGTCCTCCTCGGTCGCCTTCCTCAGAACCGGCTTTAGCTTCTTCTCCGGCTCTGCCTCCTCATGCCTTGCGCTGACAACCCTGCCGATGCTCAGGCCGAGGTCGGACTCGACTATCACAGTATCGCCCTTTTTGAGTTCGATGCCGGAGGAATCAAAATCATATATTTTACCGCACGGCTGAAACCTTATACCTGCTATATCGGGCATATTATCCTCATATGCCGGCAGGGGTTAAAGACCCCTCAGGACAGAGCCGACATAATTCCATGTTATTGTTTTATTCAGGTTAAACCTGAGATGCTCCCTAACCCTTAGCAGCCTTTCGTAACATTCTATTATACCCTTTAAGTCCGTCCCGGCGCACATCCGGCCTATCCGGTCGCTGATGTCCCTGTTTAGAAGCCCGGAGGCATCCGATGTGATTTTAAAGACCGCCATATCCCTTAAGAGGCCGAAGGACATGTCGAGCCATCTCTCTATCTCGGCCCTGTCCTTCCAGAGGGGCTTGTTCCCGGGCCTTAGGACCTCTTCAAAAGATTCGATGAACTTGTCTCTCTCTTTGACTATGTCCTCATCAAGCGCAAGCCCCGGCCTTCCCATCGAAAGCCTGACCGCTGCGGCGCTTATGCCGGCCTTCAGCCCGCCGTGTTTTCTTATCACCGCCCCGCAGTCCGGGTCGGAAAGGGGCTTGAAGTTTATGCGCACGCACCTTGAGCGCATTGTCTCAAGCAGGCCGTCTGGGCTGGATGTTATAAGAATTATCACGGAGTGCTCCGGCGGCTCCTCAAGGGTCTTGAGAAAGGCGTTTGCAGCCTCCTGATTCATCGCCTCGGCGCTGTCAACGATTACGACCTTGGCGACTCCCTCATAAGGCCTCAGCGAAAGCGCCTCCTCTATACGCCGTATCTCGCCGACCTTTATCACTCCCTTTTCCGGGCTGACCATAAAAAGGTCCGGGTGCGCTCCGGAGTCCATCTTCCTGCACGAAGCACAGGGGGTCGCAGACCCCATGGAATCGCACCCCACGCGGCAGTTCAATGCCTTTGCGAAGTTCAGGGCCGTAAACCTTTTGCCTATTGCCTGCTCGCCTGCAAAGAGATAGGCTGAGGCGACCCTCCCGGTCTCAAGCGCCCTCCTAAGCAGGGCAACGGCCCTTTCATGGCCTATGACATCTCCGAGCGCCATATCGTGAAATTATAACAGTTTCTTAAGGGAACACGCCCATAAAATCAGGCAAGGACATTTGCGCAAGGCAGTGTCCCTTTTAATTTCAACCGGTATTAAGCTAAAATACCTGATGGAAAAGTGGTATGAGACTGAAGAGGACAAAGTTTACGAAGAGGCCGTAAAGAAGATTAAGGATGCCGTAAGGCAGGGCATGTCCTTTGAGCAGGCGGGAGAGCTTATCGGGGTTGAGGACGAAAAGCTCAAAGAATCCGTGCTGGATGACAGCCTGAAGGTCCTCATAGCCGAGATGCACCTCATAGGCCGCAGGAAGCTCGCCGAAGTGGCAAAGGCGCTTAAACTGCCGGTTGAAAAAGTGGAAAAGGCCAAAAAGGAGATGCTCGAGGACATCGAGCAGTCCGCAGTTGACGCATATAAATCCGAGACCGGACAGACCGGCAACGCATAGAGGACACGGGAAGGAAGGGAACGGGAAAATGATGCTCAAACTCTCAAGGCTCAGGAAGAACAGGGTATTTATGGACAACCTGCGGTGGGACGTCACGCTTGAATTTTTGTTCAAGCCGAGGTTCGTACACAGCGAAAAGGACAGTGCCCTCGTAAAAGAAACTCAGGGGTTTATGTTCTACATAGACTACATGGAAGATATTTCCAACCTGATGGTGTTGAAGACCTATCACCTCAGAAGCAAGACAATCGGACAGGTTGAAGAGGTTCCGAATGACCTGATATTAAACGCAGCCAAAAAACAGGGGGTCAAGTCCGTCGGAGGGATGTATCCTATAGACGCGGCGCTTGAGAAATGGCTTAAAGGACACCTTGGAATCTCGGACTGAGATTACCCCTGTTTGCTTGTTTTCGGCCCGGTCTCTTTCTTTGGGGGCACGACCCCCTCTTTGACCTTCAGCGCCTCCTCCATCATCATGAGGTATTTTATGTACCTGAAAGCGAATTTCATCAGCGCCGTCTCATCCGTCCGTATCTTTTCCGCCTCTTCTTTTGCGAGGTCAAAGACGTCCATGAACCTGCTTTCAAACACAAACCTCCTGAACCTGTCGAGGTCGTAGCTTGCCATGAAAAACTGGGCCTGCTTCTTGGGGTCAAGCTGTATCTTGCCCGGGAGGTTCCGCCTCATCAGAATCTCTTTCCACTCCCTGTTCATCCCGTCATAGAGGTCGGCCTCTTGGTCTGCCCTCCACGACTCTACCGTCCACTTGTCTTCCTCCTTGAAGCCGAGGCAGTGCTCCTCCTTCACGAAAAAGTAAAACTCCTCGTGGACTATCTCCTCCTCTTCTCTCTTTTTAAGCATTGCCTGCCCGACCGGGTAGTACCTGCAGCTTACGGGTCTGTCCGTGTATATCGTGCAGCCGTCGGGGACGACCAGAAAGGGGCATCTCCTTTCGCTGTCGGCGGCCATGCGGAGGTAGGCGTAAGGATGGGAGGATTTCTCGTCGACGCGCGCGACCGTGTATTTTTCAAGAAACTCCTCCGAGGGGATACCGAGCCTGTTTTTCATACGGAGGACGTCGTAGGGCGTAAGGAATATGTCTATGTTGCTGCAGCAGAGCGTGAAGCACTTTATGCCCTTATGGCACCTGAAGTTGAATTTCGTATCAAGGTCAAGCCTTGCGGGCTGGACGACTTTCATGTTAAACATCTGCCGGCACCTTCCTTCTGAAAATTTTTCTATTTTAACATATCCGCCGGCCATTAGCCTATCCGCCCCTGCCTTTGCCCTTTCCTTCTTTTTCCTCTTTTGCCTTCTGATGCTTCTCTTTTGTTGCCTGTCGGTTATAATATTAAGATGCGCAATAAAATCCATTTCCTCACCCTCGGCTGTCCTAAAAACGCAGTTGACTCGGAAAGGCTTAAAAGAAGGCTTGAGTCCATAGGTTTCGGGGTCATTGGGGATTCAGAGGGAAATTCCCGCTTCCCTGAGGGGGCCGCTCCCCGGATAATCCTCATAAACACCTGCGGCTTCATAGAGGACGCAAAAAAGGAGTCCATAGAAGAGATACTCAGGCTCGCCGATTCAAAGCTAAACGGCACGAAACTCTTTGTATTCGGCTGCCTCGCACAAAGGTACAAGGAGGAGCTTATAAGGGAAATCCCGGAAATAGACGCCATCTGGGGCGTGGGCGAGGAGGACGGGATAGTTGAGCGCTTAAGCAGGGAGTTTTCTTTAAGCACGGACAGCGGCGGGCATGAGTCGTCACCGGGACTGCCCTATGCCTACATAAAGACTGCGGAGGGCTGTGACAGGGGATGCTCATACTGCGTCATACCGTCCATAAGGGGCGGGTTCAGAAGCGCCCCGCC
This sequence comes from Thermodesulfovibrionales bacterium, assembly GCA_030682405.1. Taxonomy (GTDB): domain Bacteria; phylum Nitrospirota; class Thermodesulfovibrionia; order Thermodesulfovibrionales; family JdFR-86; genus JAUXOF01. The sequence goes on along the minus strand of JAUXOF010000078.1, from coordinate 5,665 downwards.
TGAGGAGATATTAGGCGAGGCAGAGGCGCTCGTAAGGGCAGGCAAAAAAGAACTGATTTTAATCTCGCAGGACCTTCTGAGTTACGGCCATGACTTAAAGGGTTATGATTTAATCTCCCTCATAAAAGACATTGCCTCTATAAGCGGGGACTTCTGGATAAGGCTCCTTTACCTTAACCCCTCCTCTCTAACCGAAAGGCTCATAAGGCTGGTTGCGGATGAGGGCAAGATATGCAGGTATCTGGACATCCCGTTTCAGCACTCGGAGGAGAGGATACTGAGGCTCATGAGGCGGCCCGGAGGAAGGCGGCAGCACCTTGAGCTTATCAGGAGAATAAGGGAGGCCGTGCCCGGAGTTGCCCTCAGAAGCACCCTCATGGCAGGGTTCCCCGGAGAGACGGAGGAGGAATTCAAAGCGCTTAAGGGTTTTGTTTCCGAGGCTGAGTTTGAGAGGCTCGGGGTGTTTAAATATTCCCGCGAGGAGGGGACTGCGGCGGCAAGGATGAAGGGGCATCTCAGCGATGCCGTAAAGTCAAGGAGATATGACGAGCTTATGAGGCTTCAGGCCGCAGTGTCCCTCAAGAAAAACAGAGAGCTTGTGGGCGCATCAATGAGGGCGCTTCTGGATGAGCCCTCTCTGGCAAGGATATATTCTCAGGCCCCGGAGATAGACGGGGTGACCATGCTTGAGAACAGCGGCAGGAGGCAGGCAGGGGGATTTGCCGACATTAAGATAACAGGCGCTATGGATTATGACCTCATAGGGGTCATAGACGACGGCAAAGAGGCGGCAGGATGAGAAGGCTTACTTATCTTCACATCCTGCTTTTTACGCTCACTGCGTTTTCCACCCTCGTTGCAGGCGCCATGCAAAGGGGAGTAAACCCCCTCAAGGAGCCTTTCAGGCTCTATGAGGGCCTGCCTTTTTCATTCACCCTGATGCTCATACTCTTAAGCCACGAACTCAGCCATTATTTCGCCTCAAGGAGGCACAACACAGAAGCGACCCTTCCGTACTTCATCCCCGCGCCTTCCATAATAGGGACATTCGGCGCATTCATAAAAATGAAGTCCCCTATACAGACGAGGAGCGCGCTCATAGACATAGGCGCATCAGGCCCGATAGTCGGCTTTGTGGTATCGTTTTTCGCATCGGTAGCAGGGCTTGCCTACTCCAAGGTGATTGCCGTGCCGTCCGAGCCCGGGGCGTTGGGCCTTGGCGACTCGGTGCTGTTTTCCGCGCTCTCAAGGGTTATCCTCGGCGTGCCGCCCGAAGGCCACGACATACTCCTTCATCCCGTCGCCTTTGCCGGCTGGATAGGCTTTTTCGTCACATCATTAAACCTCATACCAATAGGGCAGCTTGACGGAGGGCATATCGCCTATGCGTTTTTCGGCAGGTTCCACAGGTTCATCTCGATTACGCTTGTGGGGGTTCTTGCGGTTCTGGGGCTGGTATACTGGGAAGGCTGGCTCCTGTGGTCGGTCCTGATGCTCGTGCTCGGGTTCAGTCACCCGCCTGTGGTTTACTGGGAGATGCCGCTTGAGCCGGGAAGGAGGCTTGTAGGCGCGCTTTCGTTTTTCATATTCCTGATAACATTCATCCCCATGCCCTTTTATGTCGCGGGTTAAAAGCGCAGGCTATTTCTTGGACAGCTTAGAGGACAAAAACCCGATGTATTTATTGAGCAGGTTGCCCCTTTTCAGAAACGGTATCGGCGGCGATTTTCTTGTGCCTAATTTTTTCATCTCCCAAAGGAGGTCAGAGTTGCCGTCGTCCGCTTTAAGGCCCTGCTTGAATGCCTCGACAGCATCTTTTTTATTGCCGCCCGCAAGATATGCCCTTCCCAGATTAAGGTAGAACACGGGGTGGAAGAATTCCTCTCCGAACGGGACGGATGCCCGGAGCCGGGCAATGGCCTTTTTGCAGATGTCCGCCCCCTCGCCGTACTTCTTCTCCACAATCGCAAGGAGGCAGCCGTAGTATGACAGCACGAAGGGGTCGTCGGGATATGTTTCAAGGGCATCGCCCAACATGTGGAGCGCTGCCTTGTGGCTTTTTCTCCTCAGAAGCACCTTAATGTCCTCAAGGTACTCGGCAGGCGTCTTGTCCTTGCCTTCCCTGAGGTTCCTTATCGCCATGCGGTGCTGCCTCTGCATGAGGCCGTGGAGCATGTTTTTGAAATCGGCCTCTTTGCGGAGGCTGCCGTAGTCGGTTTTTGTGGACGTGATTATCTCGCCCTTTAGGTATGTCGAGGTCGCAATCCCATGGTTTTTTTCCCCGAGGTCCTCGGTCTGCACGATGTACTTGTCGCTTCCGATTTCGATGGCAGTCTCAAACTCGGTGACAAAGCGCGAGGTGATATTAACCCTTCTGTCGGATGGCATCTTTCCCATAGCTTACCCCATGGCTTATCGAACCGGCCTTATTACATTACCAGAAAAGCCCTTCTTAAGGAAAGCCTTAAGGACACCGGGGTAAAGACCGCAAAGTCCAGATTTCATTTCTACTTCAGCCATGCCTTTCTGATAAATGCCTTCTCTATTTCAACTGCAAAGAATACTATGGAGGAAAGGGCCAGCGTAAACAGCAATTCTCCCGCGGTTAGGGGTTCTGTTTTGAATATTGGGTTTAAAACCGGCACATAGATGGTTGCCATCTGCAAGGCGAAGGTTAGGGCAAAAGCGCCCAAAAGCGGCTTATTGGAAAGAAGCCCCTGGCTGAACAACGATTCCCTATCGGACCTTATTGCGAGGACATGTCCCATCTGGCTGAGGCACAGCACCGTAAAAACCATCGTCTGCCAGTGTGCGTGTCCTGTTCTGATTGACCACGCCTGAGTGAATATGGACACAAATCCCATGAGAAGCCCCACCCAGATGATATGCGTTCCAAGGCGGTGGGCAAAAATGCTTTCCTTAGGATGCCTCGGCGGTCTTTGCATTATCCCTTTTTCCGCCGGCTCGGCTGAGAGGGCAAGGCCGGGAAGCCCGTCGGTCACAAGGTTAATCCACAGGATGTGGATTGGCAGCAAAGGAATCGGGAGACCCAAAAACGGCGCAAGGAATATGGTCCATATCTCGCCCGAATTGCTTGTCATCGTATATTTGATAAACTTGCGTATATTGTCAAAAATGCGCCTTCCTTCCTTCACCGCCTTCACAATGGTCGCAAAATTGTCGTCAAGGAGTATCATGTGGGCCGCTTCCTTTGAAACATCCGTCCCTATAATCCCCATAGCGACTCCGATATCCGCCCTCTTTAACGCAGGGGCATCGTTCACTCCGTCTCCTGTCATGGCAACGAATTGTCCCTTGTCCTGAAGGGCTTTGATTATTTTCAGCTTTTGTTCCGGCGCCACCCGTGCATAAACCCTGATGTGCTCGACCCTTTCTTCAAATTCCTCGAGAGATAGTTTGTCAAGCTCCCTGCCGGTGATTATCGCCCTTGAATCGTCCTTGATGATGCCGAGCCTTTCAGCTATCGCCCTTGCCGTGAGCGGATGGTCGCCTGTTATCATTACCGGTTTTATGCCCGCGGCCTTGCACATCGTTACGGCTTCCCTCGCCTCTTCCCTCGGCGGGTCCATCATGCCCACAAGTCCTATAATGACAAGGCCTGTCTCGATATTCTCAGGGGTCATATCATCAGGCATTTCATCCCACATTCTCATCGCAATGCCGAGCACCCTCAACCCGTCGGCAGCCATCTTCTCGCTCGCCTTGGATATCTCGCGGCCGCCGATTGCTGTAAATCCTTCGGATTTCAGGGCATGTCCTGATTTCTCGACCAATACCTCTATCGCGCCCTTTGTAAACGATATGTACCCGGACTTAAAGCCTTCCGTTCCCGGCTTGCTACGGTGGAAAGTGGTCATGCACTTCCTGTCGGAATCAAATGGTATTTCGGCAACCCTCGGGAATTTTCCCTCAAGCGTTTCCTTATTGAACCCGTTATTCTTTGCGGAAGCGTAAAGGGCAACCTCGGTGGGGTCTCCGATTACCTCGCCTGCGGCATTCAACTGCGCATCGTTGCTCAGGGCGAGGGCGGTCATCAAGTAATCGAAAGCCCTGGGCTCGGAGTCAACAGCCTGTCCGCCCCGGCTTCCGGTTTCCAACTCCCGGGCTGTGAACAGTTTCCCGTCCACATAGACTTCCTCGACAGTCATCCTGTTTAAGGTAAGCGTTCCGGTCTTATCAGAGCAGATGTATGTGACAGAGCCCAGAGTTTCAACTGCCGGCAGTTTTCTTATGAGGGCGTTCTGCCTGACCATCTTTTTAGCGCCTATGGCGAGCGAGATGGTTATAACGGCCGGGAGCGCCTCGGGTATGGCGGCGACGGCCAAGGATATGGCGGTCAGGAGCATCAGCAACGGAGGCTCTCCCCTTAATAGTCCCATCCCGAAGACAATGACGCATATCACAATAACGGCAAGCGCCAATTTTTGTCCGAATCTGGCAAGCCGTTTCTGAAGCGGAGTCTTCACCTCTTCCTCTTCCTGAAGCATGGAGGCTATTTTGCCGAGTTCCGAATCCATGCCTGTTGCAACGACAACGCCCGCCCCGCGGCCATAGGTCGCAAACGTGCCGTTATATACCATGTTCGTTCTGTCGCCTATGGGCAGGTGCTTGTCGTGCAGGGCATTTGTATGTTTTTCCACAGGCATGGATTCGCCGGTAAGGGCTGCTTCTTCCACCTTAAGCCGTGCGGCGTCAACAAGCCTCATGTCTGCAGGCACAACATTGCCCGCTTCAAGGATAACGATGTCCCCGGGCACGAGTCCCGCCGCCGGGATACTCGCCGCCGCTCCGCCGCGCATGACAAGCGCAGCAGGGGCAGCCATTTTCTTTAACGCTGCCATTGCCTTTTCCGCCCTGTATTCTTGAACAAACCCGACAACGGCATTCAGAACGACTATCACTATAATGGCTATGGTGTCCGACAGCTCTCCGATAATTCCGGATATGACTCCGGCAATGATGAGGACGATAATCATGAAGTCCTTAAACTGGTCGAGTAACATCATGAAAGGGGATTTCCCCTTTTTTTCCTTTAATTCGTTAAGGCCGTACTTCAGCAGCCTCTCTCTTACCTCATCCGGCTCAAGCCCCCTTTTAGGGTCAACGCTTAACTCCTTAAGGACGGCCTGCTTGTCAAGGCAATGCCACGCAGACATAAGAATTTTTCCTCCTTGTTTTTTGCCTAACCCGTGTAGTGGGGACGACCAAACTAAATACTAAAATATTATAATATATAAAGTCCAGCTTCCGTATCTGCGTAGCATATCAAATCTTATATTGTAAGACCTGAACCCATTTTTCCCCTGTTACCGCCTGCCCTCCGCTCCCTCTTTGCTTTATAAAACAGGGGGGAGGGGGGGTATGGGTCGCAACCCCTTGATTATTAAAGATTCCCGTGTCAAAAAATGGCAGAAAATGGCAGGAATTGACGGAAAAACAGGGTATTTTTGAGTGTTTTTGGCTTGTTTTGCCGTTTCGCATTTTAGCCTCCTTTTTGTCATTCCGGCTCGTCCGGAATCCTTGTTTATCTACCTTACCCCTCCAACCTCCCCTTCTGCAGGGGAGGATTATACATCCCCTCCTAACCCCGGAGGGGCGCGGGGAGGTAGTTCCTCCGTGTCCGCGGTGGATTATCTTGTTTCTC
>JAUXOF010000072.1 GCA_030682405.1 Thermodesulfovibrionales bacterium | reverse complement strand
CGGTCTCAAGGAGACCTTTCCATTTGATGGCCTTCCTTAGAAGCTCGGCCACTCGTGGCGTCTTTGGCTCCCTGAGGGGCCGAGGAGAGCCTCTCGGAGGCGGGATGGCAGTCAAGACCTTTCCTTCCGGCATCTGGTGGTTCATAGAGCCAGAATTTCCGTTTCCGAAGACTGCCTTCGGGCCAAGTGCTATCTCGACATCCTGTTTCCGGTAATCATTTTTGCCGTTATTCCGATGGGTTAGGTGGATTATTCGGAAGAAGACTTCTGGTTCTGCCTCGCCCCTTCTGGTTCTAAACCTGCCACATTCGGGGAGTTCCTCTTCTTTTCTTTGCGATCCTTTCCCTTGCAAGTTATTGAAATTAAAGAGATTACTGTAAGGCGCTTGAAATATCCCCTGACTGTGCGGATGCCTATGTGCTTCTTGCTCAGGAGACCTCAAAATCGCTTGACGAAGAAATAGACCTCTACAGGCAGGGAGTGGAAGCAGGCGAAATGGCCCTCGGAAAGAAAGCATTCAAGGAGGGCGTGGGTCATTTCTGGGGAATACTTGAGACGCGCCCTTACATGCGCGCCCGTAAGCAAGGATATTCGCCATCTGCAAGCAAGTCGCTAAAGGCGGCTCTAAAGGGAAACAAGCATGTGCCCGCCTATCTGCTTGGGCGCAAGAAAATGCCGCGCAGTCTTCCGGGGCACTATGGTTTCGGCGACGACAACGAGGCTATCGTTTATGTCGACGACAACAAGGCGGCATGGAAGGCAACACCGAGTGCGCTTGAGTGGTTGGCCGAGCGTTCGGAAAAAGATTAAGGGTTTCGTATCTCGGAAAGAAATTCGACGGAAGTCTTAACGTTCAGAACTTTTCTTATCTTGCTTGTGAAGAAATGAATGTTTGTCGCCTGTCAGCATATAGTCCGGTTCGGCGCTCATAGCTGAGGCCAAAATAGCGATATCCTTTTTATGAGTCATCAGATTTTCAGCGGCATCAAGTTTCGCCCTATACTCTGCCCGTTGTATGATCTCTACATCGCTCAGGGCCTTTTCAAGCTCAAGAAGGGCCAGCTCAAGAGAGCGGTCGCCGAGATGTTTAAGTTTCTTTCTGGTTATGCGGTGAAGCTCATCCACACAGTCTTCGCATGTTATAAGGTTGATTTCGGGCAGGTTCAGTATTCTGGATTCGTTGCCTTCGAAGAATATCCCTGATATTAGGATATTCGTGTCGAGGAAAACCCTGTATCTCATTTACGGAGGGCGTTGAGCTCCTTGAGCATCGACTCCTCGGAAATCCCTTCCTTCTTCATCAGCCACCTCAAATACGCCCTGCTTTTCCCAGCATAGGTTTTCTTCAGAGCGGCGTTAATGGCCTCCGAGGTATTCTGGAATATTCCGAGCTTGACCTCTTCGTCAATCCTTCCGTAAATATCGTCCGGTATTTGTGCTGAAACCCTGGGCATTTGATTCTCCTTACAGATAGTTCTTTATTTCGTTTCAGAATCCAATGTTCATATTTTATCATGGTTCGATAGAAAAGGGCACCTTTTGGAATTACGAATCGATTAAGTCCGGTTTGCAAGTTCCTCGAACTCTTTCGTCTGCCGTCTGGGGTCTTCAATGCTGGAGATGGGCCTAAGAGACCGTTCAGTCACAGTTGGCATCTCGACCGAATCGGGCATGGAAAGGATATACTTTTGGATTTTAGGAGCGAGACTGAGGAGAGAGAGGATTTGTGTGACCCGAGCATAGAGCCATGATTTCCGTTTCCGAAGACCGCCTTCGGGCCAAGTGCTATCTCGACATCTTGCTTCCGGTAATCATTTCTGCCATTATTCCGATGGGTTAGGTGAATGATTCTGAAGACTTTATCTGCTTCATAAGCCTTTTATCCGAAAGTTATCTCTAAGGTTTCTTTCAGCGCTTCAGGGTCTATAGCCCTTGAAAAAGCCTTATAAAAACAGGTATTCTTAACTCTACATGAAAGAACTCCAAAGACTGAGAAAAAAGATTGACGGGATAGACGCTGAAATTCTGGATGCCCTGAACAGGCGTTCGGAGGTGGTGCTTGAAATCGGACGGATAAAGCGCGACGGGAATGTGAGGTTCTACTCCCCTGAGCGCGAAAAGCAGGTGATAGAGAGGCTCATGAGCCTCAACAAAGGCCCGTTTCCGGGCGAGGCCCTCAGCACCATTTACAGGGAGATACTTTCCGCCTCGCTTTCCCTTGAGGAGCCTTTGAAGGTTGCCTTCTTAGGCCCGCTTGCGACTTTTTCCCATCTTGCGGCCCTCGGGCAGTTCGGCTCATCCGCCCATGTTATGCCCCTTGAGAGCATCAAGAGGGTTTTTGAGGCTGTTGACAGGGGGGATGCGGAATTCGGCATGGTCCCTATAGAAAACTCCACAGAAGGGGTTGTGACCTATACGCTTGATATGTTCATAGACTTCGACCTGAAGGTCTCTGCCGAGGTTATGCTTGAGGTCTCGCACAACCTTCTTTCAAAGAGCGGGAATATAAAGAAGGTCAAAAAGATATATTCCCTTCCGATGGCCACTGCCCAGTGCAGGAGATGGCTTGAGGCCAACATGCCGGGCATACCGGTTTTGGAGGCCACGAGCACGGCAAAGGCCGCGGAGATTGTGGCCCGCGAGGAGAACGCCGCTGCAATAGCAAGCGAGCTTGCCGCAAACATTTATAATCTCAGGTTCATCCACAGGCACATAGAGGACAGCAGGCACAACGTCACGAGGTTCCTTGTGATATCCAAGGAGTTTCCGCCTAAAAGCAGCAGGGACAAGACCTCCATAATGTTTTCGGTAAAGGACAAGCCCGGCGCGCTCTACAACATCCTTACCCCTTTTAAGCGAGCCAAGATAAACCTCACAAAGATAGAATCGAGGCCGTCAAAGAGAAAGGCATGGGAATATATATTTTTCGTTGATATGGAAGGGCACATCGAGGACAAAAGGCTCAAGCAGGCGCTGGATGAGATGAAAAAGGAATGTCTTTTCCTGAAGGTCCTCGGCTCCTATCCATACGGTGGCTGATGATAAAGGCGCCTGAATACGTCTCAAGCATCAAGCCCTATGTGCCTGGCAAGCCCGTTGAGGAGCTTGAGCGGGAGCTTGGCATCAAAGGCTCTGTAAAACTCGCATCCAATGAAAACCCCCTCGGCCCCTCGCCAAGGGCGATAGAGGCCCTCAGCGCCAGCCTCGGCAGCCTGAATAGGTATCCGGACGGCGGAGGGTATTACCTTAAAGGAGCGCTTTCCAGAAGCCTTGATGTCAAAGAAGACGAGTTGATATTAGGAAACGGCTCCAACGAACTGATAGACATTGCCGTAAGGACGTTCCTTTCACCCGGGGACGAGGCAGTGATGGCATTCCCTTCCTTTGTGGTCTATCCGATGTCCGTAAAGGCGCAGGGCGCAAAGGCCGTGGAGGTGCCTCTTATGGACATGAGGCACGACCTTGAGGCCATGGCCGATGTGGTCACCCCTAAGACAAAGATGCTCTTCATAGCAAACCCGAATAACCCCACCGGCACGATTAATACGAAAGGGGAGATTGACAGGCTCATGGCGCGGCTTCCTGACGGCGTATTGGTCGTGGTGGATGAGGCCTACTTTGAGTATGTGAGGAACCCTGATTACGCGGACAGCCTGAGACACTTCAGGGCCGGAAGGGATATGCTCATACTGAGGACATTTTCCAAGATATACGGGCTTGCCGGCCTGAGGATAGGCTACGGCATAGCAAGGCCGGAGATAATAAGGGAGATGAACAAGCTCCGTCCGCCTTTTAACACGAACTCCCTTGCACAGGCCGCTGCTGCGGCTGCGCTTGCCGACACCGGGCATCTGGAGCGCTCAAAAGACGTAAATGAAAACGGAAGGCGGTATCTTTACACAGAGCTTTCGGCGCTGGGGGTAAGATATACGCCTACTGAGGCGAACTTCATATACATGCCTGTGAAGGACTCGGCCTCAATATACGATGCCCTTTTAAGGAAAGGGGTCATTGTCAGGCCAATGGGGCCGGGGCATTTGAGGGTCACAATCGGGCTTCCTGATGAGAACGCAAGGTTCATAGAGGCCATTAAGCCTCTCTTGTAGTTTAATTTAAGGAGATGACGCATGGATATTATCGTTTTAAGGCCTGACGCCAAAGACGCGGATTTAAGGCATATCATCAAGAGGCTCAAGGCCCTCGGCCTTGAGGCCAATGTCTCCAAAGGGGCAAAAAGGACGATAATCGGCGTCATAGGGGATACGTCCAAGGTCACGGAGGAGGCGGAAGACGCAGTGCGCGCGGCGCCGGGCGTTGAGCAGGTAATGAGAATCCTCAAGCCCTACAGGCTTGCAAGCAGGGAGTTTAAAAAGGCAAATACGGTGATAAGGGTTAGGGGCAGGGCCGTTGGCGGGAAAAAAATCTGCGTCATTGCAGGCCCCTGCGCAGTGGAAAACAGGGATATGCTGCTTGATATCGCGGTTAAGATTAAAAATGCCGGAGCGGGTTTCATAAGGGGCGGCGCATACAAGCCGCGCACCTCGCCTTATTCGTTTCAGGGGCTTGGGGAAGAGGGGCTTAAGTATCTTGCCGAGGCCAGGGAGAAGACCGGCCTTCCGGTCGTCACGGAGATAATGGACCCCAGAGACCTCAAGGTCATAGAGAAATATGCGGATGTCATCCAGATAGGGGCAAGGAATATGCAGAACTTCCGCCTTCTTCTTGAGGTGGGATTGAGCAAAAAGCCAGTGCTCCTTAAAAGGGGGCTTTCGGCGACAATAAAGGAGTGGCTCATGTCCGCCGAATACATAATGTCCAATGGCAACCACAACGTCATGCTCTGCGAGAGGGGCATAAGGACTTTTGAAACCGCAACGAGAAACACCCTCGACCTGAGCGCAGTTGCCGTATTAAAGCAGCAGACGCATCTGCCGGTTCTGGTTGACCCGAGCCACGGCGTGGGCAGATGGGACCTCGTTGCCCCGATGGCAAAGGCCGCTGTGGCAGCCGGGGCCGACGGCATTTTAATCGAAGTGCACACAAACCCGGCAGAGGCGCTTTCAGACGGCGAGCAGTCCCTGAGGCCGGATGCATTTAAGAAACTGATGGCAGAGCTTAAGCCTATTGCAAAGGCGATAGGGAGGGAGATATAAGCTTTAATAAGATAACCATACTCGGCGTCGGCCTCATAGGGGCGTCTTTTGCGCTTTCGATGAGGAAAAACGCATTGTGCGGCCATGTGGCCGGCTGCGGGAGGACTGAGGCCAATCTCATCAGGGCAAAGGAAATGGGCATCATAGACTCATTCGATACGGACCCGGCAAGGGCGTGCGAAGACGCCGATTTGATAGTTTTTGCAACGCCTGTGGGTACATTCAAAGAGCTTGCTAATAGGATAGGGCCTTTGCTTAAGCAGGGGGCCATAGTCATGGACGTAGGGAGCGTAAAAGGGGGACTTGTTTATGAGATGGAAGACCTCATGCCTTCAGGGGTTCATTTCATAGGATGCCATCCCATAGCTGGAAGCAACCGCTCCGGCATTGATACAGCCGGAGCCGACCTCTTTAGGGGCGCTCTCTGCATAATCACCGAGACCTCAAAGACGGATAGTTCGGCTTTTCAGAGGGTCGTCGGCGTATGGAGAACCTTTGGCTCCGTCATCAGGACTATGGAACCCGGAGAGCACGACAGGATTTATGCCCTTGTAAGCCACATGCCCCATCTCATAGCATATGCGCTGGTCAACAGCGTGGACGATATAGACGGCTCGTCGTTAGGTTTTGCGGGTCAGGGATTTAAGGACAGCACGAGGATTGCCTCAAGTTCGCCTGAGATGTGGCGTGACATAGTGATGCTCAACAGGGAGAATTTGCTTAAATTTATAGATGCCTTCAAAGGCAACATAGACGCATTGTGCCGGCATCTGAGGGCCGGGGACGCATCCGCCCTTGAGAAGGAGTTCAGAAGGGCCAAAAAACTGAGGGAGGCGCTAAAAGATAACATTGGCAACGATTGAACTTGGCAGGGCCAAACGCCTTAAAGGCGAGATAACGCCTCCGCCTGATAAGTCCATATCCCACAGGGCGGTTATCCTTTCTTCGATATCCGGAGGCAGGAGCGTCATAAGGAATTTCCTTGTGGCCGGCGATACGATGAGCACGCTTAATGCGATGGCGGCATTGGGCGTGGGCATAAAGCAGGGGAAAGAAATAATCATAGAGGGGGCGGGGCTTCACGGCCTTAAAGAGCCTCTTTCACCCATAGACTGCGGGAACTCAGGCACTACGATGAGGCTGCTCTCCGGCATTCTTTCCGGCAACCCGTTCTTCTCGGTCCTCACAGGGGATGAGTCGTTGAGCCTGAGGCCGATGGCAAGGGTGATAACCCCGCTTAGGCAGATGGGAAGCAATATAATCTCAAGAGGGGGCGACAGGTATCCGCCTATTGCAATCAAGGGCGGAGGGCTTAAGGCAGTAAGATATAAGATGCCTGTTGCGAGCGCTCAGGTGAAATCGGCGATACTCCTTGCAGGGCTTTACGCAGAAGGCTCTACCGAGGTTATAGAGCCGGTGAAGTCCAGAGACCACACGGAGCGCATGCTCCCCTTCTACGGTGCGGATGTAAGGGTGGACGGCCTTAATACGAGGGTGACCGGAGGGGTGGAACTTAAAGGCGGCAGGTGCGATGTGCCTGCTGATTTTTCTTCGGCTGCTTTTTTCATAGTGGCCGGCCTTATAGTGGAGGGCTCCGAGATTTTAATAAAAAAAGTCGGCCTCAACCCTACAAGGACAGGGCTTCTTGACGCCCTTAAGAGAATGGGGGCATCAATCAAAATAGAAAAAAACCCAAGGGAGGTCTCCGGCGAGCCGGTGGGGGATTTATACTGCAAGGCCTCGCAGGGGCTTCACGGCATTAAAATAACCGGCGAGACGATTCCCTCCCTCATAGACGAATTCCCTATACTCTGCATAGCCGCGGCATGCGCGGATGGGGTGACTACTATAAAGGGAGCTGAAGAGTTGAGGGTTAAGGAGTCCGACAGGATTAAGGCAATGGCAGATGGGCTTAGAAAAATGGGGGTTGAGGTGAAGGAGCTTTCGGACGGCTTGAGCATAAAAGGCGGCCCACTTAAAGGCGCCTCTATTGACAGCCGCGGTGACCACAGGATTGCAATGGCGTTTTCCATCGCCGGTCTCTGCGCCTCGGGAAAAACTATTATAAAGGGTGCAGAGGCAGTGGACATATCTTTTCCGGGGTTTTATGAAATGCTAAAAGGGTTGAGGAGATAAAAGTGGGCAGGGTCATAGCCATAGACGGCCCTTCGGGTGCGGGAAAGAGCACCGTGGCAAAGCTCCTTGCCGGGATGCTCGGATTTAATTATCTGGACACCGGAGCGCTTTACAGGGCCGCTGCATTGGGCCTCAGAAGAAAGGGCATAACCCCTGAGGACACGGACGAGAGGTTAAGCGAGGCCCTTGGGGGCATCTCGGTAGTCTTCTCCGGCGGCAGGGTCTTTCTTGACGGCGAGGATGTCTCAGAGGAGATAAGAACCCCTGAGGCCGGGCATTACTCTTCGGTATTTTCGGCAAGGATGCCTGTAAGGGATTTTCTTTTGCCTGTTCAAAGGGATGCGGCCCAAAACAACGACCTCGTTGCAGAGGGAAGGGATATGTCTACAGTGGTGTTCCCAGATGCGTGGAAAAAGTTCTATATGGACGCAAACATTGAGGAGCGCGCAAAGAGGCGGCACCTGCAGCTTCAGCAGGGCGGCGTGTCGGTTAGTATGGAGAACGCCCGCGAGGACGTCATCGGGAGGGACAAGAGGGATACGTCCCGGGATATAGCGCCCCTGAGGGTGGCTGAGAGCGCTGTTTTCATAGACTCATCAGATATGCCTCTGGAGGAGGTAATAAATAAAATGCTCGGGGTTGTGCGGTCGGAGACTGCCCGCAGAGGAGCCGGCGGTTGAGTTCCTGCTACCGGGTTTTCAGGTTCGTTTTTTACGTATGGTTTAAATTGTATAACCGCCTTGGGGTGTTTCATGCGGACAAGGTGCCCGGAGAGGGCGGTGTTATAGTGGTGTCAAACCATGCAAGCTATCTTGACCCGCTTGCAATCGCTACGGCGCTAAAGAGGCGCGCTACGTTTATGGCAAAGGAGGGGCTTTTTAAGATTCCGCTCATCAGGACATTTGTGGCATCCTATTCCTTGCCTGTGAGGCGGGGCAGCCCACGGCCCTCTACAATCAAACAGGCCGTGGGCAGGCTCAGGCAGGGCGGGCTTATCGTGATGTTCCCTCAGGGGACAAGGGCGATAGGGGGAGATGCGGTTGATGTAAAAAGAGGGGTTGACATCATAGCCAGGATGAGCGGGGCAAGCATCGTTCCTGTCTTTATCCGCGGCACTGAAAAGGCGCTTCCCGCCGGGTCGAAGCTTCTGAGGCCCGCTAAGATAACCGTGAGGTTCGGGGACCCGCTGAAGGCGGAGGAGGGGGAGGACATCTCCGTGAAGGTGCAGGAGGCATGGGATATATTGAAAGGGCAGGGTGATTAGCGGCATGAAGATATTGGCGGCAAAGGGAACGGGTTTTTGTTTCGGCGTCAAAAGGGCGATTAACATAGCCTTTGATGTCGCCAAGAAAGAAAAAAGCGGTGTATATACATTCGGCCCGATTATCCATAACCCGCAGGTGATAGAGAGGCTTAAGACGGTCGGGGTGATGCCGATTGAGTCCCTCAGGGGCCTGAGGAAAAAAGGCCTTAATGCGGTTATAATAAGGACCCACGGCGTTCCTGCGGACATAATGCAGAGGCTCGAGAAAATCGGCTGTAAGATAATAGATGCGACCTGTCCGTATGTGAAAAAGGCGCAGCAGTATGCTAAACTTCTTTGTGACGAGGGGTATCAGGTTGTCATACTTGGGGACAAGCGCCATCCGGAGGTCGAGGGAATAATGAGCTATGCAGGCAAGAATGCCGTGGTGGTGGATGCCGAATCCGGAATCCCGCATCTTAAATCGAGGGTCGGTATCGTAGTGCAGACAACTCAGCCGTTAGAGGCGCTGAGGGGCCTGCTGTCGTCGGCCATAGGGCAAACGAAGGAGATAAAAGTATATAATACGATATGCAGTTCTACGGCCCTCCGCTTGGAGGAGACGGAGACGGTTGCGCGTAAGGCCGATGTCATGATAGTGGTCGGAGGGAAAAACAGCGCAAACACGACACAGCTTGCAAACCTCTGCAGGTCACTTTCAGTCCCCACGTATCATATCGAGACGGCTTCGGAGATAAAGGAAAAATGGATGAAGGGTTCAAAGGTTGTGGGCATAACCGCCGGGGCGTCCACCCCGGACTGGATAATCAACGATGTAAAAAAGAGGATTAAAGATATAGGAGGAAGCCCTTGTTATGGAAACCGGGAAAAACGAGCTTGAAAAGCTCTACGCTGAAACCTTTCAGGGTATCGAGCCGGGCTCGATATTAAGGGGGAAGGTTGTAGCGATAAAGGAGGACAGCGTTATCGTAGACGTTGGATACAAGTCAGAGGGGATTATACCGGCCTCTGAGTTCCATCCTTCCGAGCTTTCAGGGTTAAGCGTGGGCGATGATGTCGATGTTTATGTCGAGGACATAAAGGACGTCGACGGCGTAGTGGTTTTATCCAAGGACAGGGCCTCCAAAATGAAGGCATGGAGCGCGATAGAGTCCTGCATGAAAAACGACGCCCCGATTGAGGGCAGGATTGTGGGCGCGACAAAGGGCGGGATGTTCGTTGACGTCATAGGAGTCAGGGCCTTCCTTCCGGGTTCCCATGTGGATATAAGGGTGGTGAGGGACACGGATGCCCTTATTGGGGAGAAGATGCTGTTTAAGGTGCTTAAGCTGAACGATAAACGCTCCAATATTATCGTATCGCGCAAGGTCTACCTGGAAGAGGAGAGGCTCGGCAAGAGGGCAAAGACCCTTGAGATGCTTAAGGACGGCGCAGTCATGAAGGGGATTGTAAAGAACATTACGGACTACGGGGTGTTCGTAGACCTCGGTGGGATAGACGGCCTGCTCCATATATCAGACATCTCATGGGGACGGATAACTCATCCGTCGGAGTTCTTTGCCATCCGGGACGAGATAGATGTTATCGTGCTAAAGTATGATGAGGAAAGCAGAAAGGTTACGCTCGGCTACAAGCAGCTTAAGCCCGACCCGTGGACGGATGTGGATGAACGGTACCCGCAGGACTCGAAGGTCAAAGGCGAGGTCGTAAGCCTGACGGATTACGGCGCCTTTGTAGAGATAGAGGACGGGCTTGAAGGGCTTGTGCATATCTCGGAGCTTGATTGGGCGCCGAGGCCGAAACATCCGTCGAAGTATTTGACCGTGGGAGAAACCGTTGAGGCGGTAGTGCTGAAGGTGGACAAGAACGAAAGAAGGCTCTCGCTGAGCATCAGGCAGCTTAAGCCGAGCCCGTGGCAGCTCATAGCGGAAACATACAAGGTCGGCCAGACCATATCGGGCAAGGTGAGGGGCATCACCGAGTTCGGCGCATTCGTAGGCTTTCCAGAGGGGGTCGACGGCCTAATCCATATATCGGACATTTCGTGGACAAAGCACATAAAGCATCCCTTAGAGGTGCTCAAGAAGGGCCAGAAGGTGGATGCGGTCATACTGAATATAGAGCCGGAGAAGGAGAGGATAGCCCTCGGGCTGAAGCATCTTACTCCCGACCCGTGGTTGGGCGGCATCCCTGCGAGGTACAGGCTCGGCGATGAGCTGTCCTGCAGGGTGCTGAGACTGACGGACTTCGGCATATTCGTGGAGCTTGACAGCGAGGTCGAAGGCCTCATATACTCCTCGGAGATAATTGAGGCCGAAGAGCCACTGAATGAGGGCGATGAGGTCCGCGCCCGTATAATAAAGGTGGACTGCGAGAACAGGAAAATCGGGCTCAGCATGAAAAACGTAAAACGGGGTGGGGAATGAAGAAGGCGTGTGCGGTCATATTCGGGCTGCTTCTGTTTTTGCTTCTGATAAGTGCGGTCATAGCTCTTAGTGAAAAGACCTCGCTTCGCGACAAGGTTGCGGTTGTGCGCATCGAGGGGCCGATACTGGATTCCAAGAATGCCATTGAGGAGATAAAGGGATACGTGAAGGAGAACTCGGTGAAGGCGATAGTGATAAGGGTGGACAGCCCCGGCGGCGCGGTTGCGCCCTCTCAGGAGATATACGAGGAGATAAAGAAGGCCGTATCCTCCAAAAAGGTCGTCGCATCAATGGGTTCGGTGGCGGCATCCGGCGGCTATTATATAGCCGCGGCCGCCCCGAAGGTGTTTGCCAACCCGGGTACGCTTACCGGCTCCATAGGCGTTATCATGGAGATACCTAATATCGAGGGACTGATGGACAAAATAGGCGTTAAGACCGAGGTTGTAAAGAGCGGAAGGCACAAAGACCTTGCCTCCATGTTCAGGAAGATGGGCGGTGAGGAAAGGCAGATACTTCAGGACGTGCTCGACGACGTGCACGAGCAATTCATAAACGCCGTTTCAGAGGCAAGGAAACTGCCGATAGAGGATGTCAGGGCATTGGCGGACGGACGGGTGTTTACGGGAAGGCGGGCCAAGGAACTCGGGCTTGTAGATGAACTGGGCAATTTGGAGGACGCCATCATGGCGGCTGCAAAGCTTGCCGGAATAAAGGGCGAGCCGGAAGTGGTCACAAAGAAGCAGAAGTTTTCAATCATAGACATGCTGAGGGGGGATATCTCCGGAAGGCTTAATGATGTAATACCTTCCATAAAACTCAAATATATGCTGACACCTTAGGAGGTGATATGACAAGGTCGGTTTTGGTCGAGAAGGTTTCAGAGAAGGTAGAGGGGCTTACGCTTAAGCAGACGGAAATAGTTATCGATACGGTTTTTGAGAGCATCAAGGGCGCCCTTCAGAAGGGCGAGAAGGTCGAGATACGGGGGTTCGGGAATTTCAGGCTCAAAGACAGAAAACCCCGTAAGGCGAGAAACCCCAAGACCGGCGAGAGCGTCGATGTGCCGGAGAAGAAGGCAATCAGGTTTAAAGTAGGAAAGGCCCTTAAGGAGGCCCTTAACCCGGGCCGGTAGCCGGATAGCGGAAATAAGGGAAAGTTCGGACGGTATAAATCGCTGCGGGAATAATCAAAACGGCATAAATCTGGGCATTTTGCCTTTCTTAAGCATCTTAAGCATTTTCTTCATCTCAAGATACTGCTTTAGCACCCTGTTTACGTCAGTGACGGTCGTGCCGCTTCCCGATGCGATTCTCTTTCTCCTGCTGCCGTTTATGAGGTTGTAGTTTTTCCTCTCCGCAGGCGTCATGGAGTTTATTACGGCCTCAATCTTCACAAACTCCCTCTCGTCAACCTTGACGCCTTTTAGCTTGCCCATTCCGGGTATCATGCCGAGGATGTTCTCGATGGGCCCCATGCTGCGAACCTTTTTGAGCTGTTCTTTTAAGTCGTCAAATGTGAAGGACTCGCCGAGAAGCTTCTCCTGAAGCCTCTCGGCCTCTTTCCGGTCGTAGGCGCCCTGCGCCTTTTCTATAAGGCTCATGACATCGCCCATTCCCAGAATCCTCGATGCGACGCGCTCAGGGTGGAACGGCTCTATCATGTCTATCTTTTCGCCTGTGCCTATGAATTTTATCGGCTTTCCGGTAATCGCCCTCACCGAGAGCGCGGCCCCGCCGCGCGCGTCCCCGTCCATCTTTGTGAAGACCACGCCGTCTATTCCAATCCCCTCGTTAAAGCCCTTTGCGATGTTAACGGCATCCTGCCCTGTCATCGCATCGGCCACAAACAGGGTTTCCTTGGGAGCCGCCTTCTCCTTTATGCGTTTGAGTTCCGCCATGAGGGCCTCGTCTATGTGCAGCCTGCCTGCGGTGTCCAGTATCAGGATGTCCCTTCCCTGGCGCTTTGACTCCTTTATGGACTCCTCGCAGAGATAGGCAGGGTCTTTGCTCTCTTTTGAGTGGAATACGGGCACTCCTATCTGTGCGCCCAGTGTGACCAACTGGTCTATGGCAGCCGGCCTCTGGAGGTCCGCTGCGACGAGCATTGGCCGCCTTCCTTCTTTTTTGAATATCTGCGCCAGCTTTGCCGATGTGGTCGTCTTTCCAGAGCCGTGGAGCCCGACCATCATTATTACCGTCGGTGGATTCGGAGAGAGGTGTATCTTTGAGACGCTGTCGCCGAGGAGGCTGCGGAGTTCTTCGTTGACTATCTTGACCACCTGCTGCCCGGGTGTGAGGCTTTCAAGGACTTCTTTGCCTACGGCCCTTTCCTTCAGACGCTGGACAAAGTCCTTGACGACCTTGAAATTGACATCGGCCTCAAGGAGCGCAAGCCTGACCTCTTTAAGTGCCGCCTCAACGTCTTGCTCCTTGAGAAGCCCTCTGCCCTTGAGCCTCTTGAATACCGCTTCCAGTTTCTCGCTTAGCGCCTCAAACATTAGAGCAGTGACTCTATCTTTTCTGAGAGTTCAACGGCCATGTCCGGAGTGTAGCCGTTGTGCGTGCTTTGGACGATTCCCTGTTTATCGATTAGAAAAGCCGCAGGGATGCCCCTGACGCCGTAGATCCCGTTTGCGTCCTTGTCGTCAAAGAGTACAGGATAGGGCAACATTTTTTCCGCTGCAAACTCTTTCACCGCGGTTATTTCCCCGTCGACAGCGATGGCAAGCACGGTAAACCCCCTGCTGTTGTATTTTTCATGCAGGGACTTAAGGTGCTGCACCGCCATCAGGCAGGGCGGGCACCACGTTGCCCAGAACTCAAGCAGCACGACCCTCCCCCTCATAGCCGACAGGCTCACATGCTTGCCTGTAATATCGTTCAGGCTGAAGTCCGGGGCCGTGCTTCCCACCAATCCGTCGGTTTTTCTCTGGCAGCCGGTTACAAGGATTAGCAGGAGCAGCGGGAGGGTTAATGCATACAAAAGCCTCCTGCCCGGTTTCACCGGGGACGGAGGTCTCCCTGACATCATGAACCTAAAAATGCGTCTATTTTTGCCTTGAGCTGTCCCTTAGGAACCGCACCGACGACCTGATCCACCTTCTCGCCGCTTTTAAAGAACATTATCGTCGGTATGCCCATTATCTTATATCTGCTTGCCACATCAGGGTTGTCGTCAGTGTTGAGCTTTGCGACCTTAAGTTTCCCTGCGTACTCCTTTGCAAGCTCCTCGATCGCCGGAGCAATCATTCTGCAAGGGCCGCACCATATCGCCCAAAAATCCACCATCACAAGCCCGTCAGAACCGAGCACTTCTTTGTCCCATGTGGCTGTAGTGACTTCCATAATGCCTTCCGCCATAAAGTTTAACCTCCGAGATATGTTGTCTTTTAATTATATTTTTAAAGAGGGTTTTTGTCAAATATCAGGGGGCCGTGCCCCTCTAAAGGGGCAGATGGGCCTTGGGGTTCAGGTCAAGCCCTGCAATGTCGTTTGCAAGAAAATGCCGGTATCCTGCAAAGGCTATCATTGCAGCGTTGTCCGTGCAGAGGGCAGGGCGCGGGGCATAAAGCTCTACTTCCTTGTCCTCGGCCATCTCCTTCATCCTCTCTCTCAGCGCGCTGTTTGACGCCACCCCGCCTGAGAGGGCAAGGCGTTTTATCCGCGTTTTTTTTATGGCCCACTCTGCTTTTCTTACAAGGACATCTATGACCGAGGACTGGAAAGATGCCGCTATGTCGCGGGTGGCCATGCCCCCGGCCGGTGAAAGGCCTTGAGACCCAAGCGCCAGTTTTACGGCTGTTTTAAGGCCGCTGAAGCTGAAATCAAGGGTCCCGGGCAGGTATGCCCTCGGAAACTTTATAGCCTTTGGATTGCCCTCTTTTGCCAAACGCTCTATCTGCATCCCTCCGGGGTAACCGAGACCGAGGAGTTTTGAGACCTTGTCGTAGGCCTCACCCGCCGCATCATCTCTTGTCCTTCCGAGTTCCGTGTATTTCATGAACCCCTCGACCCTGTAAAGGCAGGTGTGGCCTCCTGATACTATGAGGCTGAGAAACGGAAATTCCGGGATGGGATTTTCAAGGAATGCAGAGAGTACGTGCCCCTCAAGGTGGTTTACCGAGACAAGGGGCGTGCCTGTTGAATAACACACCGCCTTTGCAAACGAGCACCCAACAAGGAGCGAGCCTATCAGGCCGGGGCCGTGACAGACGGAGAACGCATCAAGCTTATCAAGCCCGATTCCGGACATGGCCTCCTCAACTACAGGCCATATCATCTCAAGATGCTTCCTTGAGGCAAGCTCCGGCACGATGCCGCCGTATTTTGAGTGCACGGCGGTCTGGCTTGAAACTACGTTTGAGACTATCTCTATGTTTCCGTCTTCGGCGCTAAGGAGCGAGGCGGCGGTATCGTCGCAGGATGTGTCTACGCCCAGAATGAGCATTCGGCTATCTCAGTCTTTTTCTGACGAGGGTCTTAATTTCCTCGTTTGAGGAAAGGTCAAGAAAGGTTTTGTAGCGGGCCTCCGCCTCCTTCACCCTGCCTTCGGACTCAAGGAGGACGGCGTAATTCAGATGCGCCTCCTCGTAGGAGGGGTTTATGGATAATGCCTTTATATAAAGCCCCTCCGCCCTTTTTTTCCGGCCGGATGTCTCAATGGCCACTGCAAGGTTGTTCATGGCCTCAGGGTAGTCGGGCTTTAACTTGAGGGCTTTTTCGTATGCTGAAACAGCGCCTTTCAATTTGGACTGCCTTTTAAGGCTGAGCCCCAGATGGTTTAAAAAGAACGGATTGTCCGGCTCCGCCCTTAATGCCTCCCTGAGGAGCCTTTCGGCAGCCGCATTATTATTCTTTTTAATGTTCTCAATCGCCTCTTCGTAAATCTGAGACGGGGTGCGTTTGCCTGATAAGGCGGCCTCAGGCTGCGGTACAGGGGATTCGGTTTTTGGAATTACGGCCCGTGCCTGAGGGGCGTCGGTCTTAGGCATGACGCCTTCGGGCTTTTTGGGCCTGCCGCTTTGAAGGAGATATACGGCAAAGAAAAGTGCAAGCGCAAATGTGGCCAGGGAGGCCAGCGTCATGGCCAGCGTGTTTTTGCTTTTTGCGCTGAAGACCTTTTTTCCGGGCGACCGCCTTTCTGCAGCCTTGGCGCCTTCGGCGCGTTTAAGCGCTTTAAGGATTATACTCATGGATGCTTATCCCTTCGGGAAGCGAGAGTTCAAATTCAGGGTCCTTAAGCCCTGTATTTAACTCCACCCCGCTTAAGTTTATCTCCACAGTGTTTGAATATGCATCTATGACTTTAAACGACGCTATAGGGAATGGCACCAAAAACCCGTCCACGGCCTTGGCGGGCGCTATCTCTATCATGCTTACTCCGCCCATGGGCCGGTTGGGCTTAAGCAGAAGCCTTCCGTCTTTTACCGTTATCTTGAATTCACTGCCTATGTCCGCAAAGCCGCTAAGAAGCGCAACAGGGGTCGAGCCGTAAACCTCTTTTTGGAACCTGCCCTTAAATGCCTGCCTCTCTTTTTTCTGATATATGAATATATCCCCACGGTTTATTATAACCTCCTGCTCTTCGTAACTCCAGCGCATTTTTGACGGCCTTTTTATGAGGAAATTGCCTTTGTAGACCGTGGTTTTTTTTAGGTCCTTTATGTGGCTTGTTTGGACGAAGGAGCCTTTCATGTCCCTGATGCCCTCGTATGCCTTCTGAATCCTTATCGCCTCATCGGGAAGTTGTGAGGCCAGCCCCGGCGTAAGGAACGGAACCGATAAGGACAGCGCTAAAAGCAGCCTGTAAAGGAACGGTTTCATCTAAAAAGAATACCACATGAAAATTTAATATGACAATACCCCTGACTTCTGATGGCGCTATGCGCCTGATGGGAAATAGCGCTAAAAATATCTCCAGCCCTCGATGACCGTTTCCTTCTCTATTATATAATTTTCCCCCTCGACCCTGCCTTCAAGCCCTATGGGATAGCAGCTACCCACTCCTTTGAGGCCCTCGATGGGGTATCGCATGCCGCACGCCTTGCAGATAAGGCTGCCGCCTTCCAGGCGGTAGCCGAGTTTTTTCGGATAGCACTTTATGCAGGCATCGAAATAGGACTGAACCGTGCCGTTTATCCTGAGCACGAAAAAATCTATCCTTTTTGAGTTGTAAGGCAGAGACAGGAAAAGAGGTTCGCCCTTTTTAAGCCCCTTGAGATTTATCTTTATTACGTCCCCCTGTCCGGGTGAAGCGGGATATTCGGGTTTTTTGCTGCACGAATAAAGGGCAAGCAAAATAACGGCAGATGCGGTTAATCTTCCAAACATATCTTATTGTATACAGTCATAGGCCCTAATTAAAAGGGGTTGCCGTCTCCTTTTCAGTGCCTGAGTTTGTATTTTATGGGTATTATCAATTGCGCCTCCAGCAAAGGCATTGGAAAGGGCGATGCCTTTTTAACTGCCTCGACCGCAGAGCGGTCGAGGATTTCTATGCCCGAGCTTTCTTTTATGGTTATATCCTTTGCGCTTCCGTCGGAGCGGACGATAAAGGATACTACGACACTCCCCTCCAATCCCATCTGCCTTGCGATTGCAGGATAGGTTATCTTTTTCTGTATAGTGTCCCGGATGTAAGAGAAGTTTTCCTTCAGATAGCTGCTGCGGGAATATCCCGCACTTGCCCCGTCCGGGCCGTAACCTGAGATTGGGGAAGCGGAGTTCGTTGCGGCGCTTTCTAACCGTGCTTCCTCATGCGGCCGGCCCTTTTCCTCAGTGGCCTCCACAGGGGTCTGTGTCTCTGACAGGGACGGTGCAATCTCGGGGGGTTTTTCTTTTTTCTGCTGAATCTCAGGCTGAGGGGGCTTTTGCATGGCCGTGTTGCCTTGATTTTTTGCCGGAGGCCTTGAATCCTCCAGACTGAAGTCTATGACCATCGTGCCCGAGGGGACAACAGAGCCGCTTAGCCCGATAATGCCGAGCATCACTGATGCGTGCACGGCAAAAGAAAGGCTCATGGCCTTGAACTGGCGATTCATTCCCTTTGCTCTGTCTGAAGGCTCACCCTTTTAAAGCCGAGGTTTTTCACCACATCCAGCACATCGACAAACCTCTGAAGGGCGATGCCCCTGTCCGCCCTTATCAGCACCGGGACCGAACGGTCTGTCGGCTTAAGGGAATCCCTCAGGCCTTCAATCGTCACGGGCCGTGAATTAAGATATATCTCTCCCGTCCTGTCTATCTCCACGGATTGAGTCTTAAGGGTCTCTTCATGGCTTTTGGATGCCTTCGGAAGCTCAACCGGTATGACCCCTGTGGCTATAAATGCGGATGTGGTGAGAGTTATCGTCAGAAGCACAAGCATCACATCCACAAGCGGGATGACGTTTATGTAGTCAAATTCCTTCTCTTGCATTTTTCAGCTCCCATTTCATGATTAGGACTTTTGCCCTTCTTAAAAGGAGGTTGTAAAGGACGACCGAGGGGATTGCGACACCAAGCCCGACGGCCGTGGCCTTAAGCGCAAGGGAAAGCCCCACCATTATTTTACAGGTGTCCATGAAGCCCTCGTTCCCTATGCTGTAAAACGTGAGCATGATTCCAAGGACGGTCCCCAACAGCCCTATATAGGGCGCGTTGCTCCCTATGGTCGCTATGAGGTGGAGCTTTTCTGTCAGTTCAAGCTCAAGGGCTTTTTTTTCGGCGAAATCCTCTATTCTGATTCGCCTGTAAAGGAGATGCCTCTCTATTGCAATGGCAACCGCTGCTATGCTCAGCATAATCAGCAGCCCTATTATCCCGTAGTCTACGGAAACCTTAAGCCATTCCATCTTTGCCGTCACCTCCTGTAAGTTTTCCGAATAAGGCCCAGAGCGCAATCCCTATGCCGGCCCCGGCACAGCCCATGCACGAGGCGCAGCCGCCTCCTCCACATCTGGCAAGAGAGAAAAACCCGGCGCCCGATGCGCCGAGCGCGGCATAAAACAGCTTATGCATTAATCTTTCCATAGGCTATCGCCTCCTTGGGGCATGCCTCCTCGCAGAGCCTGCACGGCATGCAGGAGAGTTGGTCTATCTCCGCCTTTTCCCCGACATCTATGGACCATGTGGGACACACCTTTGCGCATGCCCCGCAGCCGTTGCACTTAGACCCAGAGACGCCGAGCCTTTTGCCTACCCGGATGCCGAGCCTGTTTGAGAGGGCATCGAGCGCTCCTATCGGGCAGAGGAGGTTGCAGTATGCCCTCCCTCCTTTTGCAAAGAACCCCATAACGGCAACAAGCCCGAGGTTTATAAGACCTGCGTTTCTCAGAAAATAGGCCATGTCCGCCTGAGAGAACGAGGCTCCGAAGAGCCTCGGTATCGTGGCGAAGTTGCAGTAGTTGCAGCATAGGCTTCCTATGCCGAGGGCCGGGGCGATGAGGTAGACCGCAAGGTAGCCGTATCTGAACGGGGGTGCGGGAATGCCGGAGTAGTTTATCTTCAACCGCCGGGGGACGAGCCTGCTTGCCGCCTCCATGCTGCCTCCCACAGGGCATAGGTGGCTGCACCAGTACCTGCCCAGAAAGAACGTGCTTGCAAGCACTCCCAGAACGAGCGCAACCCCCATGTAGCTTCTCAGAAACCCAAGGAGGAACTCGCCGGCAGTCGTTCCGCTCCTCCACGAAAAGAACATCCTCGGGCACCATGTGCCGCAGAAATTACTGTCCTGAGTGAACTGAAAGAGCAATGAAAGCGGAGGGAGAAACACGGCAATGCCGAGGAGCATTATCAGTAGCCTGTATCTAACGAAGAAACTTTTTTTAGTGTTGGTGTCCGCCTGCATCCTTCGTCTCCCCCCCTCCTTTGAATATAACCGGAACATTCAGAACGGATTTTCCGCTCAGTGTGTCATAGAGGGCAAGCGCGTATTTGCCCGTGACTCTGTCTCCGCCCTCATACCTTCCGGGTTCCTTCTTAAACGCGCTGAGGCACGCCTCCGAACAGAAGTAGTAGTCCCTGCCATTGCCTGAGTGTTTTAAAAAACCTTCGCCTTTTGCCATGCCGCAGACAGGGTCTAAGACAGGCGGCCTCATGAGCACCCAGAGGGCAACCCTGTCTTTGGGCTTGAGGCCGTAGAGGATGTTGTTTTCAAATTTGGGCCATCTCCGAATCCCCAAGTCCGCTACCGGCGCTGATGCGTAGATTTCATAATCCATCACGGGCCTGCCTTCAAGAACCACTCTAACATCGCCTTTATACGGAGGGATGACCGTTGCCGTCGCTATCAGCATGTATCTGTCCTTTCCGCTTTCCAGATAGGACGGATGCCTGGCCTGCCCTCCTGAGGCCTTAATCAGGCCGATGGAATGGCCTGAGTCCGCCCACCTGTATGTCGCCCCTGCGGTTGAGACCGCAACCGCAAGGATAAAAAAGATTATGCCTTTGGTCTTCATGGCCCTCCTTTAGAAGTTATAGCTTATCCCCGCCATCCATGTCCTTGGAGCGCCGGGGGAATAGCTTGTCTTTCCATAAGATTGCGTGACCTCTGAGGCATATTTTTTGTCGAATATGTTATCCACCTGAAGGTAAAGGCTGTAGGTCTTCTTTTCATATCCGACCCTCCACTTGACGACCGTAAACCCGTTGTATGTCTCCGTGTTGGCGGTATTCACAAAGTATTCGCCCCATGTGTCGCTTGCCAGTTTTCCGTAAAACCCGGCAGGGTGGTTGTAGTTCAGAGAGGCGGTGTATTTATGCCGGGGCACGAGCGGTATTTGGTTTCCGTCCCTTGAAAGGACGTTTATGGCCGGCGGAAAGCCTGTCTTTTCCATCTCCTTGAAGTCTTTGAAGGTAAAGTCGCTGTAAGCGTAGTTCAGGCAAAGGGAAATTTTATCCATGAGCCTGAGCCTTCCGCTTGCCTCTACGCCCTGATGTATTGTCTTGCCTGCGTTGTCGTAGTATGAGGCGCCTGCGTTGTCCATGAGTTTGATGACCTCGTCATCTATGGCCGTATAAAAAAGGGCGAGGTCTGCGCTCATGCCGTTGCCGAATTTGCCTTTAAGCCCTGTTTCGTAATTTACGGCCTTCTGGGGCTTGAGGTTTTCGTTCGTTCCAAGCTCCGCCTGCGCCGGGGTCTGAAAGCCGGTAGAAACGGTCCCGTAGATGTTCGTGCCGTTTGTAATGGCGTAGGTGAGGCCGATGCGGGGGCTGAGTTCATCCCATGTCTTAGCGATATGCGTGGACTGCCTGATGTCTTTGTAGTTGAAATAGTTTACTCCGGCCTTGCTTGTCATGAAGCCCCACTCTTTATAAGTCTCTTTGTCAAGGTCGAACATTACCCTGTCGTACCGGACTCCGATGTCAAGGATTGCCCTGTCAGAAGGCCATAGGGATTCCTGCAGATATATGCCCCACTTATCCACTGTGTTGTCGGATGTCTCCATGAGGTCGCCTGCCGCATCCGATGTGGAGTAGGGAGGGATGGCCACAGTATTGGCGTTGACGACGGTTGTCACAGTGTCTCTGTAGGTATAGGCATTTGCGTCCCTTACATCTTTCTGGCCGGAGACGCCTGCCATGAGGGAGCTTTTCATGCCGAATAACTTGTGGGGGAAACTCTCCTGAAGCTCCCCTCCGAATACCATTGCCCCGCCGTCGTTGATTTTTGTGGGCACAGGGTGGTAGTGCTCCCACGACTGTGCATAAAGCTGTCCTTTTATTTCGCTTCCGCCTGAGAGTTCTTTTCTGTAGCCTATGGCCGCGCGTGTTGCCTTGCTGTACCTGCCGGAATTGGGCCACTCCGATGTCCGCTGCGTGGGGTCTTGCTCGAACTGGGCCTTTGTAAGGCTTCCCGGAAGCTGGAGGTCTGCCTTTGTGTAGCCCATAGAGAACTCCATATCAGAGCTTTCGTCCACGATGTAGTTGAGTTTTGCGTTAAACTGGTTGGTGCTGAATTCATTCCACCGGCGCCATGAATCCGTTGAGCGCCTGCTCCCGCTCAAAAGGAAGTACAGGTTTTTATAGCTGCCTCCGTACTGGAGGTGATAGTCCTCTGTGTTGTTTGCGCCGTAACCCAGCCTTAGTCCCAGCCCCTGATACGTAAGCGGGTTTTTGGTTATGATATTTATCACGCCGCCTGCGGCGTTTGCGCCGTAGAGGGTTGAGTTCGGCCCTTTTACCACCTCTATCCTCTCTATGAGGGCTGTATCCAGAACATCAAGGCGCGCGAGGCTGTCAGGGTCGGTGATGGGTACGCCGTCAACCATTATCATTATCTCCCTTACGCCGTATGCGGCCTTGGCGCCTGCTCCCCTGATGATTATGTGCGTGTCGTATGCCCCGTTTTTCGTCTCCGCCTGTACCCCTGAAAGGCCTCCAAGCAGCTCTCCGATGTTCTGCCCCTTGCTCTTGCTTATATTCTCTTTGGTGATGATATCCACGGATGCGGGGACTTCCTCGGCCTTCCTCTGGGTCTTTGTGGCTGTTACGGTTATCTCCTCAAGCTGTTCGGATTTTACCTCCTCGTCGGCAAACGCAATGCCGCAAGAGACCAATGCGGACAGCAGTAGCAGCAGTAAAGAACGCCTCATTTCCTCTCCTTTCAAGCCTTGGGGGTATCACCCCTCTTTTGGAGTTGTCTAAATCTCACTTTTTAAAAAGTCCCCGCCCCCAATGGAGGCGGGGTAACAAAAGGGGATACAAACTGCCTATAGAAAGGCAGTCATTTAAGTAAAGCTGCACCTGAAGGGATGTAATTTCGCCCCAAAAGACGGATGTTTTCCTTCAGGGACAGCTTGACTTTGAAATGTTATGGGCCTATGCCCGGGGGGGTTTGTCTTCCTGAGAAAGGCAGTGATTGTAATTCAATGCGCTGTCGGGCATGATAAAGCGAGTGAAATAAACAGGCATGTGCGGTTCATGGACGACATCCGGCACAGCAGGCAGGTCCGGCGTCCCGGCAATGTGGTGGTTTGAACATACATCAAGGGTGCAGATGTATTGGCCGTCCGAGGCAACAGGCATAATGCAGACAAAAAGACCTGCCGACATGCATAACGCCAAAAGTATCGCAACCGGCTTCATTACATTGAATTTAAACGATGGAAGGTTTTGCTGTCAACTTCAAATTCTAAGTTTAGAGAGGTGAACGAACTGCTCTAAAGGTTTTTAAGCGCCTCGTAGAGCGCCGTTACGAACCCGGCCATCCTGTCGTAATCGAGTGTGGGTGCGGTGTCTCCGGGGCCGTGGTAATTGGGGTTTCTGTAAAACGCCGTGTCCGTAATCATGAAGGCGGGGAAGCCGAATTTCCAGAACGAACTGTGGTCCGAGAAGTCAACGCCCGGGACGAGGCTTATGGTATTGAGGGATTCCACGGGAATGCCGGAGACTGCATGGAATGCCTTTTTAACCCTGCGTGTGAACGGCCTTGACGAGATGTTTCCGACGAATGCCACGAAATCCCCCTTGTCCGGATAAATCCACCTGAAGAAGGGAAGGGGGTAGAACTGGCAGCCCTTCCTTTCGCAGAAATAGCCTATCATCTCAAGCGATATCATCCCCATGACTTTTACGCCTTCGTCCTTCAGCGCCCTTGCACAGGCATAGCTCCCCATGTGTTTCGTCCTGAATAGAGGGGGCTCTTCCATGCTGAAGGCGGCAAAACGGACCGTTTGTGGAAGGGGTTCCGAAGAGGCAAGCCTTGCAAGCTCGATAAGCCCTGCCACGCCGCTTGCGTTGTCGTCTGCTCCGGGGGTGTTCCATACCGTGTCGTAATGCGCTCCGATTACGAGGAGGCCCCTGCCCTCAGGGGACGGGTCGCTTCCTTTTACCTCGCAGATGATGTTGTAATAAGTCTCTTCCCTGTAATTAAAGGGCTGTCTCTTTACCTCGCAGCCGAAGGAGAGGAATTTTTTTTCTATGAAATCGGCGGCCCTGTTTAACTTCTCAACATCGTGATAGCTTCTTGCGCCTATCTCTTCCGAGAGGAAACCGACGGTGGATGTTAGATTGGACTTTATGCCGTTTGTATGACTCACCTGTGGTATTTAAGCACCAGCATTTTATCCGATTCGATGTAATCTAACGCCCTCCCTATATCTTCTTTTTTGCCGACAAAGAGGATTATATCGTCTTTTGCGAACGTGAATTCAGGGGAGGGGTTTTGATGCACCTCTCCGGCCCTCTGCACCGCAAGGACCGTGGCTCCTGTTTTTGCCCTCAGGTGAAGCTGACTGAGCGTATGGCCGATGATGTGGGAGCCTTTTTTAATAAGATACGTCTCGGTCATAATTTCGCTCAGCATGTCCTGCCTTTCCTCCATATGCCTTTTGGGAATCTCATGAGACCGCAGTACCCTATAGCTGTCTTTTCTTATGTTTTCTATATGAGAGGTAGTTACATTTATCGGCAGGCGGTAATGGTTAAGCACCCGTGAAAATATCTCTATGGACGTCTCGAATTCCTCCGGTATGACCTCGTCCGCGCCGAGTGCGCGGAGGTCTTCGACCTCGGAAAGATAACGTGTCCTGACAATGATATGTATGCCCGGGTTTTCTTTTTTTCCGATTGAGGTGATGCGCCTTGTCGAGGCCGGGTCGGAGATGGCTACAACCAGCACCCGCGCCTCTTTTATGCCGAGCTTTTCGAGTATATTCCTGCTTGTGCCGTCCCCGTAGTATATCGGCTGTCCGTTTTTTCTTTCATCCCTGACGGTATCGCTGTTGAGGTCCAGCACTACATATGGTATGCCAATATCCCTCAGAACCCTCGCAAGGTTTTTGCCGTTTAAGCCGAACCCGATGATAATGACGTGGCCTGTGTGTTTCGCTGAAGGCGGCTCTTCCTTTTTCAGCCGGCTTAGCCTTCTGAGCGGTTTCCTTGCCGTCAGCCAAATCGAGATGTAGGGTGCGGCCTTGAGCAAAAACGGCGTCATAATCATGGTCGTTACGGATGCCGGCAGAAATATCTGGTATGTGTCCGCGGACATAAGCCCCGCCGCCCTTCCTGCAGCCGCCAGCACAAAAGAAAACTCCCCTACCTGTGCAAGCCCAAGGCTTGCGTGCATTGATGCCTTAAGGGGAGTCCCTACGGCAAGCAGCGAGGCGGCGGAGGTCAGGGCCTTAATAATAAATATGACCAAAACCGCAGCCAGTATCAGCAGGTAATTTTCCGCAAGGTATCTGACATCTATAAGCATTCCGACCGATACGAAAAACATGCTGAGAAAACTGTCTTTAAGCGGCAGTATCTCGGAGATTGCCTGATAGGCGTATTCCGACTCGGATATTATCAGACCGGCAAGGAATGCGCCGAGGGCAAGGGAAAGGCCGAACCTTGAAGTTAAAAGCGCGATTCCCATGCACAGGAATATGATTGTAATCGTGAAAAGCTCCCTGCTTTTTGTGTGCACGACCTGATGCAGAAGCCTGGGGACGGCCCATTTCGCGCTCAGAAGGACGACGGCTATGATGACGGCCGATTTGAGCACCTTCAGGGCTATTACAGGCATGTCGACCTCAACGCCCGCAAGAACGGGCGTCAGGAGCATAAGGGGTACCACGCAGATGTCCTGGAATATGAGCACCCCGACCATCATGCGCCCGTGGGGCGTGTCAGTCTCGCCTCTTTCAAACAGCATTTTCAGCACAATCGCAGTGCTGCTTAGGGCGATGAGAAACCCCGCAAAAACGGATTTGCCGATGTCTTCCGTGAACGGATAGACAACCATGACCGAGACCATTATAGCCAGCGCCACCTGCACCCCGCCGCCGTATACAATGGCCTTTCTCATCCTCATGAGCTTTGCGGTTGAGAACTCTATCCCGACTGTAAACAAAAGCAGTATCACTCCGATATCCGCCAGTATCTCTACATTGCGGACTTCCTTTATAAAGCCGAAACCGTACGGCCCGGTGAGCGCCCCTGCGATGATAAATCCCACAAGCGCCGGTATCTTGAGCCTCTCAAGCAGTAAAACCGATATGGCCGAAACCCCGAATATCAGGACAAGCGCCTTTAACAATTCTAATTGCATGGTTTTATTTTATGGCCTGCTGAAAGGCTTGTAAAGGAAAAAAGGCGCTGCTAAGCGGCGGGGGCCGATTCGGAAGAAGGCTTTATTACCCAGATGGTGCCGAACTCTTTTTCCTGATACACCTTTGCAAGCCCGATTTTCAGTATCTCAAGGAGGGCGACGAATGTGACGATCATGTGAGCCTTTATGAAGTCGCCCTTAAAAAACTCCTCAAACCTCACAGTCTCTTTGTTTTCAAGAATCTCGATGATATGGGTCATCTTCTCCCTTACGGTCAGCGCCTCCCTTGTGATGGCCTTCACCTCCTCCGGGGCCTTGTCAATGAGCGTCTTAAAGGCGCCGAGGAGGTCAAAGAGATTGAGGTCAAACAGGGAAAGCTCTTTTTCCCCTTCCGTCTCCCCGTCCTCGCTTTTCCTGTGCCTGCCGAAAACGCCCTGCCATTCGTCCTCTTTTTCCTTCAGGCCCAAGGCGGCGTCCTTGAATGCCTGATATTCAAGAAGCCTCTGCACGAGTTCAAGCCTTGGGTCTTGGGACTCCTCGGTATCGGCGGTCTCCTCCACAGGCAGAAGCATTCGGGATTTTATATGTATCAGGGTTGCGGCCATGACAAGGAAATCACCCGCTATTTCAAGATTCAGTTCCTTCATCATCTCTATGTGCTCAAGATACTGCCGGGTAATCAGGGCTATGGGGATGTCGTAGATGTCTACCTTGTTTTCCCTGATAAGGTGAAGGAGGAGGTCAAACGGCCCCTCGAATACCGGGAGTTTTATGCTGTATGTCTCGTCCATATGCAGTCTGGTATTTTAACAGATTACCGGCGGCCCCTGCGAGTTCAGGGCCTTCCTTCCGGGGAGTTTGTCAAGGAGACCGGAAGCGCAGGCTTTTGTACTCTAACCTCATCCGAAATAGGGCCTTCTTTTGCCGGGCCCATAGCGGCTACCTTGTATCTCCTCAGCCCGGGAAACTGCTCTTTATCGAGGTAAGCCGGTGTCTCGGTCCCTGCAATTTCATTGAACTCCCCATCGCCGAGAGCCCTGTATATCCTGTAACCCCGCACCCATATCTGGGGGTTTTCCTTCCACATAAGGAGGATGTTTTTTTCCGTGGCGACCGCCATAATGCCCTCAGGCGCAGACGGGATGAAATCATCGGGCGTCGCGGCAAGCTCGGCGGACTGCGGCCCTTCGTCAAGGAGCGGCCCGCCGCGGAGCGCCCTTACGGTGTAGTAAATGTTCCTCCGAGTGTCAAGGCCGTCGCTGAACGAAGTGCCGCTTAAAGGGGCGTCATTTGCCGGGGTTGGGGGATATGTCCCCTTTTCCGTGCCCCTGTAAACATTAAAAAGCGCGCCTTTTTCCCTGTGGCTCCACGAGACGGTCAAGGAATCCGTTCCGATGCTGAGCGAGATGCCCTCCGGCGCCGGGGGCGGCTGGACAGGGCTTGCGGAAAGCTCGGCGGATGCATCTCCCAACACTCCCTTTATGCTTTTTGCGATGACCTTGTACCTGTATGTGAGGCCTATTTTGATGCCCTTATCAATGTAAATGTTTTGCTTTGTGGATGCCGCTTTCCTAAAGTCTCCGTTGTCTTCGGCCCTCATGACCTGAAACCCTTCGATAATGTCCCTGTTTCCGGGATAAGACCATCCGAGGCGTATCTCCTGCTCCCTGTGGACGGCATTCAGTTTTGCCGGCGTCTCGGGCTTTTCGTATATGACCAGCCGCGGGGACTCTTTTTTGCCGCAAGAGGCCAAGGTCAGAAGCACTAAGAATATGGATAACCTCAAAAGACCGGGGTTTATTTTTTTGCCGGTTATCTCAAGCCCCGGCGCATTCAATTGCGCGGGCCGGCGGCTCCGGGGGCGCCAAGCCCCTTCCTCAGCCTCTTAATCTGTTTCCTGACCTCTTTTTGGGATGTGCCGCCTTCAGAGGCCCTTGACCTTACAGAGCCCTCCACGCTCAGATGCGGGTAGATGTCTTTACCGATTAGATTTGAAAACCCCTTCATTTCCTTAAGCTCAAGCTCATCGAGTCTCTTTCCCTTTTTTATGCAGTAAAGCACGAGCCTTCCCGTAGTCTCGTGCGCCTCCCTGAAGGGCATGCCCTTTCCTACGAGGTATTCCGCCACATCCGTGGCCACTGTATAGGACTTTGACGCTCCCTCAAGCATCTTGTCTTTATTGAAATTAATTTTAGGAAACATTTCGCAAAGCACCGTAAGGCAGGACTTTACCGTATCAACCGAGCCAAATAGCGGCTGTTTGTCCTCCTGCATGTCGCGGTTATATGAAAGGGGAAGGCCCTTCATAATAGTAAGGAGGGCCATAAGGCTGCCGTAGACGCCGCCCGTCTTGCCCCTTATCAGTTCCGCCACGTCGGGGTTTTTCTTCTGCGGCATTATGCTTGAGCCAGTTGTAAAGGCGTCTGGAATATCTATGAAGCAGAACTCATCCGTTGACCAGAGCACAAGCTCCTCTCCGAGCCTTGAAAGGTGCATCATGAGGATTGCCGCATTTGAGGCGAACTCTATTGCAAAGTCCCTGTCCGAGACGGCATCTATGCTGTTTGCGGATACCCCGTCGAACTTAAGCAGTTTCGCCACAAACCTCCTGTCCGTGGGCAGGCTCGTGCCTGCCATGGCGCATGAGCCGAGGGGAAGGATGTTTATCCTCCTTAGGCAATCGTGAAACCTCTGCCTGTCCCTCTGAAGCATCTCCGCATAGGCAAGCAGGTGGTGCGAAAGGAGCACCGGCTGTGCCTTCTGAAGGTGCGTGTATCCGGGCATTATGGCATTGATGTTTTTCTCTGCGGCATCTGCGAGCGTCTTTTGAAAGTCATTAATCAGCGTGATAATCCCATTGACCTCTGACCTGAGATAAAGCCTCAGGTCTAGGGCTATCTGGTCGTTTCTGCTCCTTGCAGTATGGAGCTTCCCGCCTGCGGGACCGATTTTTTTGATGAGGGCCGCCTCTATGTTCATGTGTATGTCCTCAAGCCCTTTGCTGAATTTGAATTTGCCCTGCGATATCTCCCCGGCTATCTCCATCAGCCCGGTTATAATCTTTTCTGCATCCTTTGGTGTGATTATTCCGGTCTTGGCGAGCATCCCGGCATGGGCTATGCTGCCTGCAATGTCGTAACGCCAGAGCCTTCTGTCAAAGGAGACGGACTCGGTGAAAGACTCTACCGCCTCTGCGGTCTTTTCCCTGAATCTTCCCGCCCATGGTTTTTTCTCGGAGGCAGGTTTTTTATTGCGGGTTTTTTTCATCCCTGTAAGCATAAAGGCTTTTGGGAATATGTGTCAAGCCGGCTTACTTGGTTTAATTTAGAGGGGAGGGGGGGGTGCCCCATCCTAACCCATTGATTTTATTCAATCCAAAGTTTAATAAGTTTACATTTGGTTTATAAACCCGCACCTTTTTAAACCTCCTTTCCCTGTCTTTCCTCCGTGTCCTCTGTGGTTAATATAATATGGCCTTAAGGAACTGGTCTACCCGAACCAGTTCAGCCAAATGAGGACAGTGGGGGGGGAATTGCTTGCTTTTAGGTGGTTTTATATATCAAATCTTATATTGCAAGACCTGAACCCCTTTATTTTCCTCATGCGATTCCCCGGATTCGCATATCAAACCTTGTCTAACATTTCTTCAAAAATGTCATTCTTTCGATATCCTGATATAAAACTCCAGCCTGCAAATAATTCCCAAAGAAATTGTAAAAGCGTTTTTATTTCGTCGTAATCAAGGCTAGTATTTTTTAATGAATAAGCCGCAATCTTTAATCTTTTTAAGAAGGCAAAGACTTCTTCATCGTGCAGAGATACGTTATTGAGGAAAAAGTCTATTTCTTGAGATAAAATTTCAAGTTGAGCTAAGAGGTCTTTGAGTAACCTATCGTTCAATCCATTTCCTACGCCAGCCCATCTATTTTGACCTCCCTTAAAGTTTTCTTTGAAATATTTTTTAAATTCTTCCAAATTTAACAGCTCCTTTGGCAATTGTGAATTATAGCTATCACCTAAAGCGGATAAAAATATTGAGATACAGTCCCCTTTGAATTGGGTGTAGTTCAATTTGAAATTTTCCTTCAGTATTTTTTGCTTTCTTTTTTCCGGAATGAAAACTTGAAAAAGGTAAAAAATACTAGCCGCTATCGTGGAAAGGGCAATTCCATAGAAGAAATCCATTATTTCACTACCAAAAATAAACGCTTCAGGCATTCTATTTGTAAAAATATAAACGCATGAAAAAAGTAGAGAAAGAATGACTGCAATTAATATAATTTTGGGTCTTTTCATGTTTCTGTCATTTCCGCATGTCGTAAGCGGGAATCCATCCTTCGACAAGCTCAGGATGCATGGTGAGCCATGAGCTTGTCGAATGGTCGAACCACTGGATTCCTCGGTCAAGCCGGCTTCCTTTGTCCCGGATTTATTTCCGTATCTCCCCGCCCGCCTTTTCGGTGAGGTGACTAAGGAGGCCGTTGTGGACGGTTTCCACCTCTTCGTCGGTAAGTGTCCTGTCTTTGGAGCGGTAGCGGACGCTGAAGGCGAGGCTCTTTTTCCCTTCGGGTATGTTTGCGCCTTTGTAATAATCAAACACCGAGGCGTCCTCTATGAACACGGAAGGATAGGCCTTTATAAGGCCGATTATCTCATCCGCTTTCATCCCCTCATCTACCACAATCGCTATGTCGCGTTCCACGCACGGGAATCGGGGTATCGGCTCAAATGACGGACTCGCGGGCACAGATAGGAGTAGCCTGTCCATGTCAAGCTCAAAAACCATGATGTCCGCCTTTGGCTTTATGTCCAGACCCTCTGTAACCAAAGGCGAGAGAGCGCCTATAAATCCTGCCCTTTGGCCTGATAGATAAATATCCGCTGATTTTCCGGGGTGTAAGAAAGTCTCGGTGGAGGCTGAAAAAGAGCATCCTTTTAGTCTAAGCTCCTCAAATACGGACTCAAGCGCGCCTTTTACGAGATAAAAGTCCCCTGCCTGCTCTTTCCACAGCTCCGGGGTCTTTTCCCTGTAGAAAATCCCTCCGAGCCTCAGTGACTCAAAGGGTAGGAGTTCGCCTATGTCCTCAAAGACCCTTGAAACCTCAAACACGCGTATATCCTTAATGCCGCTGAAGAGGTTGTATTTAAGGGTTTCCATCAGCGAGGGGACGAGGGTCGTCCTCAAGAGGGAGTCTTCTTTTCTCAGCGGGTTTTTGATGGCTACGGCCTTCCGCCTTCTGTCGTCCTCAGGCAGCCCGAGCGTGTCGAGGTGCCGGCTGTTCATGAAGCTGTAGTTTACGGCCTCCGTATACCCGGCCATCCTCACGGCCTCCTTGACCCGTGATATGAGCCTTGACCTTCTTGAGATTCCCTCTGACGAGATTACGGCCCTCGGCGCCGAGGCTGGAATTTTCCCGTAGCCGTAAATTCTTGCTATCTCCTCTATGACGTCTGCGTCCGTTTTGACGTCAAGCCTGAACGCAGGCG
>JAUXOF010000054.1 GCA_030682405.1 Thermodesulfovibrionales bacterium | reverse complement strand
CCTGTTTTATAAAGCAAAAAGGGAGCGGATGGCAGGCAGCAATAGGCCAAGGGTTAGGGTATTTGCAAGGCCGCCTATAAAATGTTAGAATGTCCGATGCCGGAGAGAAAAATGCCAAAAGACAACTTTCCATTAGGGTTGACATTCGACGATGTCCTGCTTGTGCCTTTAAAATCCGACATCATGCCCCGAGATGCCGACATATCCTCAAACCTCACGAGAAAAATAAAGATAAACATCCCGCTTGTAAGCGCAGCCATGGACACCGTGACCGAGGCCGAGCTTGCCATAGCCATGGCACGGGAGGGGGGCATTGGCATCATACACAGGGCCATGTCTCCGGAGAGGCAGGCCGTTGAGGTTGAAAAGGTCAAAAAATCCGAAAGCGGCATGATAATATCCCCCATCACCATATCTCCTCAGGCGCAGATATCAGAGGCCCTTGGGATAATGCAGAAGTACAAGATATCGGGTGTGCCGGTCACTGTAGAGGGCAAACTCATAGGCATCCTCACAAACAGGGACCTCAGGTTCGAGACCCGGTTTACAAAGAAGGTCTCTGATGTGATGACAAAGGACCGGCTGATAACCGCGCCGGTAGGCACGGACCTCGACAAGGCAAAGCAGCTCCTTCATAAATACAAGATAGAGAAGCTTCCGATAGTGGATAAGGACTACATCCTCAAGGGTCTCATAACAATAAAAGACATTGAAAAGAGGCGCAAGTACCCCAACTCCTGCAAGGACGAGGCAGGCAGGCTGAGGGTCGGCGCTGCCGTCGGCGTGGGAGAGGAGGCGTTAAGAAGGGCCGAACTCCTTGTTGCCGCCGGGGTTGATGTGCTTGCCATAGACACCGCGCACGGCCATTCCATGGCAGTGTTAGAGACGCTTTCCGCACTGAAGAAGTCTTTCAATGTGGATGTGATTGCAGGCAATGTGGCAACTAAAGAGGCTGTCACAGACCTCATAAAAGCGGGCGCGGATGCCGTTAAGGTCGGCATAGGGCCAGGCTCCATATGCACCACCCGGATAATCGCAGGCGCAGGCGTGCCGCAGATTACCGCAATCATGGAATGCTGCCAAGTCACGCAGAAGGCAAAGATACCCCTCATAGCGGACGGAGGCGTAAAGTACTCGGGGGACATGACCAAGGCGCTTGCCGCAGGCGCAAACTCGATTATGATAGGCTCGCTCTTTGCCGGCACGGACGAGTCCCCTGGCGAGATAGTGCTTTATCAGGGCAGAAGCTACAAGGTCTATAGGGGCATGGGCTCTCTGGGGGCCATGGAGCAGGGCACAAAAGACAGGTATATGCAGGAAGGGGTCGAGGCCAAAAAACTCGTGCCCGAAGGAGTTGAAGGCAGGGTGCCCCACAAGGGCCCTCTCGCTCATACCATCACCCAGCTCATAGGCGGCCTCCGCTCCGGCATGGGCTACTGCGGCTCAGGGAGCCTCGCAGAGCTAAAGAAGAAGGCCCGCTTCATAAGGATTACCAACGCAGGGCTCCGCGAAAGCCATGTCCACGACGTTATAATCACAAAAGAGTCCCCGAACTACAGAACCGAGTGGTAAAGGCGCGGCCCCGGTTTTAAGGACAGGGGGCTGAAAATAGGATGCGGGCATACGACATCATTAAAAAGAAACGCGACGGAGGGGCGGTCTCAAAAGAGGAGCTTTCGTTCCTTATAGACGGCCTCCTCAAGGGCGAAATACCGGATTATCAGGCATCGGCGTTTTTAATGGCGGTATTTCTAAACGGCATGACCGACGAGGAGACAGTCTCATTAACCGAGGTCATGCTCCGCTCCGGCGCCACGCTGGACCTTTCGGACATTCAGGGCACAAAGGTAGACAAGCACTCAACAGGCGGCGTGGGGGACAAGGTGAGCATCATCCTTGCGCCCCTCATGGCCACGATGGGGATTAAAGTGCCAATGCTCGCCGGAAGGGGACTGGGGCATACCGGAGGCACGCTCGATAAGCTTGAGTCCATACCCGGCTTCAGAACCGACATCCCCCTCGATGAGTTCAGGGAGAACCTAAAAAACATAGGCATTTCCATAATGGGGCAGACCGGCGAGATTGCACCTGCGGACGGGAAACTCTACGGCTTAAGGGACGTCACGGCAACCGTAGAATCCATCCCGCTTATAGCTTCAAGCATTATGTCAAAAAAGCTTGCGGAGGGCGCAAACGCCCTTCTCCTTGACGTAAAGACAGGCTCCGGCGCGTTCATGAAAAGCAGGGAAGACGCCGTAAGGCTTGCAACGACCATGGTCCGCATAGGCAATTCCATGGGAGTAAACACCGTGGCCGTTGTCACGGATATGGACCAGCCCCTCGGTAAAACAGTAGGGAACAGCCTTGAGATAAAGGAATGCGTCTCGGCGCTCAGGGGCAGGGCGGCGAACGATTTAATGGAGGTCACGCTCACGCTTGCGGCGTGGATGCTCAACCTTGCGGACTCGGTCACGGAGGATACCGAGGTTGGGAAAATGAACGAGTTTGTGCTTAAAAAATACAAGCACGAAGCCATGGATTTCATAGAAAAAGGCGATGCCTTCAAAAAATTCGTCGAGCTCATAGACGCCCAGCATGGAGACCCTGATGTCGCGTTCAGGCCCAACCTCCTGCCCGTAGCAAAAGGCATAAAAGACGTAAGCGCGGCTGAAGACGGCTATATCAGAAGGCTCGATGCAGAGGCCGTGGGCGCTGCCTCTATGCTGCTTGGGGCAGGCAGGATGAAGGCCGGGGATGAGATAGACCATGCGGCCGGAATCATACTGAATAAAAAAACCGGCGATTATGTCAAGGCCGGCGAGACGGTCGCCATACTGCATTATAACAACGACTGCTCTCTAAAAGACGCAGAGGAGGTCTTCCGCTCGGGGCTTGAGATAGGCGCGAGGGAAGTCGCCAAGAGGCCGCTTATAATGGATGTAATTATAAAGTAGGGGGTCGCTGCACTTTGGACGACCGGGGGCGCGACCGGGCTTGAGGCCGCAGTCATTTGATTGAGCGTTCGGTGACTCCTATAACGGAGATGCCCGCCTTCTCTGCGCGGCTTATGAACCCGCCCCTGTCAAGGAGCAGGCTCTTATGTGCCTCAAGGGCAAGCACCCTGATATGTGCCTTGACCATTGCATGAAGCGTATCCATGCCCACCACCGGCACATCGAACCTTATGTCCTGTGAGGGCCGTATGACCTTAATGACGGTTGCGCCCCCGCCTGCAAGCCCGCCGCCCCTTTTTATCGCCTCATCAGTGCCTTCTATGGCCTCTACAGCCATGACCGCCCGGTCCTTGACGACAACCGTCTGGCCGATGTCAAGCCTGCCTATCTCCTTTGCAACCCTGAAGCCGAACTTTATGTCCTTCCATTCGGCATCAGTGGGAGGCCCTTTTGTGAGCGGGCCTTCGGGCGTAAGCAGCGCCGAGCACAGCTCCGAGATGCCGATTAGCTTTATGCCGTCCTTTTCGAACTCGCGGGCAACGGCATTTATTATCGAATCATCCCCCCTGTCTTTGAGCATGAAGAGGAGCTTTGCGGCCCTGAGGTCGGGCCTGACCTTTTTCCGATAAAGGAGGGTCTTTGATATCTTCCCGGCCATCACGGCCTCTGTGACGCCCTGTTTTTTAAGGGCCTTTATGACCTCGCCCAACTTGCCGATATGCACGCACTTAAAGACGTCCACATGGGGTTCAAGCCGCAAGTCGCAGATGGGCTCAAGCGCTACGGCAACGACCTTATAGCCCTTTGCCTTTGCCTCAAGGGCAACGGTCTTTGGGAGCCCTCCGCTTCCGGCGATGAGGCCCAGAACCTTCATCTGCAGATGCCGCGCTTGTTCTTCTGGATAAACTCTATGAGGTGCGCTATCTCGTCGGTGTAGGGGAGTTCCTCCTGCACCTTCTTTATCGCCTCCTTCATGGTATGCTTATCCCTGAAGAGTATCTTATATGCCCGCTTGAGCTCGTTTATCTTCTCGTCGGAAAACCCGTTCCTCTTAAGCCCCACGTTGTTGAGGCCGTAGAGCTTGGCCCTTGCGCCCGAGGCCGTCGTATAAGGCGGGATGTCCTGGCCTATGCCGGAGAAGCCGCCGACCATGGCATATGCGCCTATCCTTGCAAACTGGTGTATAGCCGCAAGCCCGCCTATCACCGCACCGTCTTCCACAAGGACGTGGCCTCCGAGGGTCGCCGCATTAGCCATCACCGTGCGGCTGCCTATGGTGCAGTCATGGGCGATGTGGAC
The DNA here is from genome assembly GCA_030682405.1 of Thermodesulfovibrionales bacterium. Lineage (GTDB taxonomy): Bacteria > Nitrospirota > Thermodesulfovibrionia > Thermodesulfovibrionales > JdFR-86 > JAUXOF01. The sequence continues at coordinate 3,095 of JAUXOF010000054.1, read as the reverse complement.
ATATGCCATGAAGAAATTATTGTCCCCGACGGCAGTAACCCCGCTGCCTTCGACAGAGGCCCTGTGGATAGTTATGTACTCCCTGATTATATTGCCGCTTCCTATCCTGACCGAAGTCTCCTCGCCCTTGTACTTCAGGTCTTGGGGCGGAAGGCCGATGCTTGCAAAAGGATATATCGTGCAGCCCTCTCCCACCTCCACCGCGCCTTCGATAAGGACATTGGAGAGTATCTTCGTTCCCTTTCCTATCTTCGCTCCCTTGCTGATTATGGAGAACGGCCCTACTGAGACATCTTCATCAAGCATCGCGCCTTCTTCTATGATTGCCGTCTGGTGTATGAGAGTTCCCATCACTGTCCCCCGTCCAGCAGCATGGCCGTGAACTCGGCCTCTGAAACGACCTTTTCGTCCACGGTTGCAACGCCCGAAAACTTCCAGACGTTGTTTCTCCTTTTAATGACCTTTACCGTTAATTTCAGCCTGTCCCCGGGTATAACCGGTTTTCTGAATTTTGCGCTTTCTATGCTCATGAAATAAACGCTTTTTGCCCCGTCCTCGCCCGCATGAAAAGCGATAATCCCTGCGGCCTGCGCCATGGCCTCGACTATCAGCACCCCGGGCATTATCGGGTTTCCGGGAAAGTGTCCCTGAAAAAACGGCTCGTTCACGGTCACGTTCTTTATGCCCACTATGCTCGCACCCTTCTCTATGCTTTCGACCCTGTCGACGAGCAAAAAAGGATACCTGTGGGGCAGAAGACTCATTATCTCCTTAATCTCCATCGCTGCGTCGCCTCCTTTCGATTTCATCTATCTTTTCCTCAAGCAGTCTTATCCTCTTTGAAAGCTCAGGGAGCCTGGAAAACAAGGATACCGCCTTAAGCCATGCGATGTGCGGTATCACCGGCGAGCCGGAATAGACCCCTTTTTTGACCTCTCCCATGACGCCGGACTGTGCGCCTATCATAACGCCGTCCTCTATGCGCGAGTGGTCCGAGATGCCGGTCTGCCCGCCTATGGTCACGAAATTCCCTATCTCGGTAGAGCCCCCGACTCCTACCTGTGCGACTATGATTGAATTGTCGCCTATCTTTACGTTATGCCCTATCTGAACGAGGTTGTCTATCTTGGTGCCCCTGCCTATCACGGTGCTGCCGGTTGTGGCGCGGTCAATCGCAACCCCTGCGCCTATCTCCGCATCGTCTCCGATTATGACCCCGCCGACCTGCGGAATCTTATAATGCACACCCTCATGGAATGTATAGCCGAACCCGTCCGAGCCTATTACTGCGCCCGGGTGGATTATGACCCTGCTGCCTATGGTCACTCCTTCCCTGATGACCACATTGGGATAGATGGTGCAGTTCTCTCCGACTTTTGAGTTTTCCCCTATAAAGACACACGGGTGGATAACGCTCCCCTTGCCAATAGAAGCCCCTCCCGATATATAGGAAAACGGGTATACTGAAACGCCCTCTCCCAAGGAAGCGTCTTCGGAGACGAATGCAAGGCTGCTTACACCGGACGGCTCTGCCGGCCTCACATAAAAACGCTCAAGGAGCCTTGCAAATGCGTAGTACGGGTCATTGACCTTAATCTGCGGCCTGTCAAGCCCGGGGATAAGCTCTTTCACGATGACAGCGGAGGCACTGCTTTCCTTGAGCATCTTTGCGTACTTCGGCCCGGAAATGAAGGTTATGTCGCCCTCTCCGGCATCGGATATCCCGGACACGCCGCTTATCTCTACATCCCCTTTGCCGATAAGCTCGCCGCCGAGAAATTCGGCTATCTCTCTCAGGTTCATCTTATTTTTTCTTTTCAGCCTTTGCCTTTAATTCGTCATATATCTTTATGACCTGTTTTGTGAGGTCTATCTCATCCTTTACATAAAGGATGACGTCAGCAGGGAAGATAATGGTAAACCCCTCGTCTTCCGCCAGCTTCTCTATGACCCCTTCAAGCTCCTTGAGAATGACCATTTCCCTTTCCCTCTGCTTTTTCTGAACCTCGTCGTTGGAGTCGGCAATGAGCCTGTCAACCTCTTTTTCGAGGCGCTCAAGGTCTTCCGTCTTCGCCTTCTTGGCCTTCTCGGAAAGCACAACCGCCTGCCTTTCCAGCTCTTCCCTCAGCTTGTCCCGGGCGCTGACCTTATTGCCTATGACGGCCTGTTTTTCCTTTATGATGGCCTCAAGCTCTGTCTTTGCCTTCTTGCCGGTAGAGGATTCGTTGAGCGCCTGCTGGAGGTCAACAAAGCCTATCTTAAGGCCGGCAGCCTTCTCCCCCCCTGCGGTCTCTTTTTTCTGCTCCTCAGAAAAGCCGTCGGAGATAAAAAGCCCGAGGCCGAAAGCCGCAATGAAAAATAAGACCAGCACCCTTTTCATAACCTTCCTCCTTAAAATTAGGTAGTGTAAACTTTACGCTTACTCTTCATGCCTGTCAACCGTAAAACGCCCGTGCCTGTCAGAAAAACGTCCCGAACGTAAACTCCCACCTTCCCTCTGTCTCTCCGGGGCGCCTGTCGAGGTTGCGGCCCCACTCAAGCCTGAGCGGCCCTATAGGGGATATCCACCTTATGCCGCATCCGGCGGTCTTCCTGAACCTGATGTCGCTGTTGTCGTCATAGGAGGTGCCCAGGTCATAAAACATAACCCCTTTCAGCCTCGCCGCCGGTATGAGGGGGAAAGTATATTCCGCATTAAATATAACCTTTTTTGTGCCGCCGGTTACAACGCCGTTTTCATCCTTAGGGCCGGCCTCCCCGAACCCAAGCCCCCGGAGGGAGTACATCCCGCCCACGTAAAACCTCTCGTAAAGCGGCAGTTTCTCCCCGTAAAGCCCTACGGCATAGCCGTAGTTGCCCCGCACTGAAAACGTGGTCATTTCGCTTACAGGGAAGTACCATATGGACTCGGCTATGGACTTGAAGAATTTATTGCTCCCCCCTATTCCCGCATATGTAAGATACACCCCGTTCTGGGAGCCGGTGTGGGGGTCAAGGAAGTTGTCCCTCGTATCCCTTGTAAGCGACGGGGATATGCTGCTCGTCGTCCTTGTGCCCTCCTGCTCCTTTATGCCTGCGGAGGCCGTCGCCTGGAC
>JAUXOF010000033.1 GCA_030682405.1 Thermodesulfovibrionales bacterium | reverse complement strand
GAGAAAAAAGGCTACAGGCAGGAGGGCGACATTATGGTCTGCAACAACTGCGGACAGGCATTTCCCTCCACGCAGATTAATGTGATAAAGGGGGGCTGCAACCCCGCGCCGATAGAAAGGCATGTTGAGGGAGACTATCTTATAATGAGGGCATCCGACATTGAGGTTGGAAGGATGTACTTCTGATGAAACTCTCGCGCATATCGCTTGGGAATCTCAGGCGCAGAAAGGGAAAGACCCTTTTACTTGCAGCCGGTTTAACGATTGGCGTAGCAATGGTGGTTGCGATGACCGGCATAACGCACAGGATGAAGGCGGATGTCGAAAGAAAGCTGGACGAGTACGGGGCCAACATCGTAATCACCCCAAAGACCGAGAGCCTGTCTTTAAGCTACGGCGGGGTGGGAGTGACCGACGCCTCCTACGATACTGAGGAGCTAAAAGAGGCGGATGCCGCGCTCATAAAGACCATAGAGAACAAGCAGAACATAAGCGCAATAGCCCCCAAGGTAATGGGGACTTATAAGATATCGGAACGTTCCTACCTCATAGTGGGCGTGGATTTCCCATCCGAGTTCCGCATTAAAAAATGGTGGCGGCTCAAAAACGGCAAGGGAGACTCTCACGGCACTGCTCCCCTCCCTCCCTCCATCCCGTCTCCTGATGAGATAATACTTGGAACCTCGGCAGCCGCGGCCCTTTCGGCAGCCTCAGGCGGAAGGCTTACGCTGGGAGGCAAAGAATATACCGTAGCGGGTGTGCTTGAGGAAAACGCATCTCAGGACGACATAGCCGTATTCATGGACATCAATGAGGCGCAGAGGCTTTTGGGCAAGGAGGGCAGTCTCAGCATGATAGAGGTCAGCGCGCTCTGCGCGGCCTGCCCCATAGAGGACATAGTCGCCCAGATAGGGGAGAGGCTGCCGCATGCAAAGGTATCTGCGGTCAGGCAGGCCATGACATTGAGGATGCAGACCGTCGGGCAGGTCATCAGGTTTTCTATTGCGGTTTCTGCCGTTGTCCTTGTAATCGGCTTCCTCATAGTCTTTGTCTCCATGACCTCCTCTGTAAACGAGAGGACAAAGGAGATAGGGGTGCTTAGGGCCATCGGGTTTCGGAAATCGCACATAATAAAGGTGATACTCATGGAGGCGTTTGCAGTGAGCCTCGCCTCAGGCATTGCAGGATGGGTTGCCGGAAGCCTGTCGGTCGGCCTGCTTGCGCCCCAGTTTACCGGAGCAAAGGGGTTCATGTTTGAGCCGGTAATGATGGCGCTTGCAACCGCGCTTGCCCTTTTTGTCGGGATGCTGAGCAGCATATACCCGGCTGTCAAGGCCTCAAGGCTTGAGCCCTTGGAGGCCCTTAAATACATCTGACGGTATAAGAGGGGATAACGATATGTCAATAAATATTGCCACGGACGCCGGGGGCGCAGCCTCCCTGATAGAGATAAATTCGGCAACAAAGATTTTTAAGTCAAACGGCGCTACGTTTGAGGCCCTCAGGGGCATTGACCTCCGGATAAGCCAAGGGGATTTCGTATCCATCACCGGAGAGTCCGGCTCAGGCAAAAGCACGCTCCTTTCCATCATAGGGGGAATAACTCCTCCGAGCAAAGGGGACGTCACTGTGGACGGGCTGAGGATATATACGCTCGATTCCGAAAGGCTTGCGGATTTCAGAAGGGAGTATATAGGGTTTGTTTTCCAGCAGTTCCACCTCATCCCCTACCTTACCGCGATAGAGAATGTCATGCTGCCGCTTTCCATTACCGCAAAAAAAGACAAGGAAGGGCTTGCGCTTGAGGCCCTGAGGGGTGTGGGCATAAAGGAGAAGGCGCACCGCCTGCCCTCCGAGCTTTCAGGCGGGGAGCAGCAGAGGGCGGCAATCGCAAGGGCACTTGTAAACGAACCCCGGATAATCCTTGCCGACGAGCCGACTGGAAACCTCGATACAAAGACCGGCAGCGAGATATTCGGACTTTTCAGGGAATTAAACTCCGGAGGCCGGACGGTCATAATAGTGACCCACAACCCTGAGCTTGCCTCAAAGACCCGGAGGACAGTGTGCATGAAAGACGGGATGATAGAGCGCATAAGAGAAAACGCTGCGGCCTTATAAGGGTTTATCCATCATAACCGGCCTGCGTTCCCTCTCCCTTTGACATTCTCCGCTTGAACCCTGACAGGGATAAAGACTAAACTTAATCATGGAACTCTTTGACAGGGAGCGCCACCATGAAGAAAAACAGAAAGACGCAGCCTCTTTTCCCCTTGCATACAGGATGTGCCCCGGCGACCTCTCGGAGTTTGCCGGACAGGGGCATATCATAGGCGAGGGGAAACTCCTAAGACGGGCCATTGAGGCGGACAGGGTCTCCTCAATCATCCTCTACGGCCCGCCGGGCACAGGGAAGACCGCGCTCGCAAGGGTCATCGCCCAAAGGACTAAGGCGCATTTTGAATGGCTCAATGCCGCAACCGCAGGGCTTGACGACCTGAGGAAGGTCATCGCAAGGGCAAGGAAGAATAAGGCAGGGGGCGCAAAGACCATACTCTTTCTGGATGAGATTCACAGGTTCAACAAACTCCAGCAGGACGCCCTTTTGCCGGACGTGGAAGAGGGAAGCGTGATTCTTATAGCAGCCACTGTTGAAAACCCCTTTTTCTATGTAAACTCCGCCCTGCTTTCAAGAAGTCAGGTGTTTGAGCTTAAGCCCCTTGAAAGAGAGGACATACTTAAAATACTTGGCCGCGCAATCAGGGACGAAAAAAAGGGGCTTGGCTCCCTTGACCTTCATGTGGACGAAGATGCGCTTGAGCACATGGCAAGGATGTCCGACGGGGACGCCCGGAGGGCGCTTACCGCGCTTGAGATAGCCGCGCTTACAACGCCGCCTGATGACAATGGAAGGATTTCTATAGACCTTAAGACCGCAGAGGAGTCCATACAGAAAAAAGCAGTGGTGTACGACAAAAAAGGAGACCAGCACTACGACACAGCCTCTGCGTTCATAAAGAGTATGCGGGGGGGAGACCCTGATGCTGCGGTGTATTATCTGGCAAAGATGCTCTATGCAGGGGAGGATCCGAGGTTTATCGCAAGGAGGGCGGTAATCTGCGCCTCCGAGGACGTGGGCGAGGCTGACCCAACGGCCCTCCTTGTTGCAGTGGCCGCACTGAGGGCTGTGGAGTTCGTAGGCATGCCTGAGGCGAGGATTCCGCTTGCGCAGGCTGTCATCCATATAGCAAACGCCCCAAAGAGCAATGCCTGCTACATGGCCATAGAGGCGGCCATGGCCGATGTCTCCTCTGAAGAAACCATGGAGGTCCCTGAGCATCTTAAGGACAGCAGCTATCCGGGGGCTGAGAAACTCGGCAGGGGCGAGGGATATAAATACCCGCACGACTACCCCGGAGGGGTTACCGAGCAGGAGTATCTTAAGAAGAAAAAAAAGTACTACAAGCCCTGAGCTTATCATAGATTCGGATAAGGCATCGCTAAAAGAAGAGGTTGAAGCCGTAAGGGTATTGATTGGGAGAATGAGGCGTTGACTTATAAATTAGAAAATAAAACCTGCATCGCCTGCGCGGGAATGACACAAAAACAGACTTTTTCAGGGGTCTCAACTTGCGGGAGAAAACTATTGCCTGTAAACCTCTTTGCGGTGTGCGATAGATAATACCTTTACGATTTTCTCCTTATCATTAATGGCATAAATTACCCTAAAGTCTCCAGCCCTGAACCTGTAATATTCTGTTTCTCTTAATTTTTTGATGCCAAAAGTTCTTGGGTTGTCTTCCAGCGAGAGTATCTTTTGCCGGATTCGATTTCTTACTGCACCTTGGAGTTTCAGAAATTCCTTCTCTGCCTTCGGGACGATTTCGACTGTGTATTTATTCATTCAGTTTTCATGCTCTTTCAGAAAATCCCTGAACCGCCTGCTCTTGCTTTTTACCCTGCCCTCTGCAATTGCTATGTCCATTAAATCTTCCCGCAATCGTTCGTCTTTCAACACCTTCACGAGGAAAACATTTTGCTCTTTTTTAGGCATTGTTTTGAAAGCCGTATAAAAAACCTCTGCCGTTGCACCCTTTGTTTTCATGACATCACCTCCATTCCACGATATTATAGCATTTCCCTTTGTATCAAAAGAGTCGCCGCCGGTTAATGCCATGGAAAGAGATTGGCATATCAAATCTTATATTGCAAGACCTGACCCCATTTACTTGCCAGAGGTAACTTCGCTGTCAGCCGCTTAGATTGGTGGAGTACGCAGAGGTCGTAGGTTCAAAACCTCCCTGAAATAGAGATAGAGTTTTCTTAGAACGGAAAAGTTCTTAAGTTTTAATGCCTTAAGGCAGCATGAGGCATAACCTGATGGGTGAAAGGCAAGAGATGAAATTACCCCTCTTTAGAAAAGAGGGGTTAGGGGAGATTTTGAAAATAATAAGGATGTTTGTAAATCCCCCTTCATCCCCCTTTTCTAAAGGGGGAGATTATAAAGGAGATTTCTATCGGCAGACTTGGGAGAGAATGTTTTCTTGTATTTGAAAAACAGATGTTTTATACTGAATTCAACGTCAAGGAGGTGATATTGTGAAAGCACAGGAACCGGCCAAGAAAATGCCTGGGCTACAAAACGCCCCTTGAAGTCGCTTTTGTTGCACTTCGAGGTTGAATGTAGGGTCGCCAGTTCAATGAGGAAGTGCAACACTTGGGGCTACAGAGGAGTTACCCTAAGTTGCTTATAGTGCGTAAAGAAGGACTCCGATTGCATTATAAGAATCCCCCTCTTTCCTGTCAAGGACAACTCCCATTCCCTACTGTCCTCGTTTGGCCGAACCAGTTCGGGTAGACCAGTTCCGTCCCCCTGTAATATATTAACCACAGAGGTGCGGAGAGAAAGATGGATTCCCCGGTCAAGCCGGAGAATGACGAAAGAGAAAATCTCCCCTCGCCCCTCTTTGTTAAAGAGGGGAAAAATGGTAGACCGCAGGAGGAAATCTTATCCCCCTTTGGCAAAGGCCTATGGCTCGGAGCCGGCGGCTCATAGAGGGGATGGAGGGGGATTTGGGCAGGAAAAGAAGGATTCTCTGCGAGCCAGTGGCCGGTCAAGCCGGAATGACACGGGAAAGGAGGAAGGCGGGATGGAAAT
>JAUXOF010000032.1 GCA_030682405.1 Thermodesulfovibrionales bacterium | reverse complement strand
TCCTTCAACATTAAATTTCTTACTCTCAATCTTCACAGCCTCTTTCGTCTTAATCTCTCCCTTAGACTGGTTCCACTCCACAGATTCGGTTATAATTGTATATCCCTTTGAGACCGCCTTTATCTTTCCATTCAGAGTCAGGTCCCTGCTTTCCATATTATAAAATCCCTCTGGCGAGTATATTGTCATTTCTTTATTTTCAACCCTCAAAACTACGTCGTTAAGTTTTACCCTGTCACTGCCTTCTATAATATCAGCCCTGCTGGCATTGAGCGTCCACATACTGGTTCCATTTTTTTTATGGACAATTTTCAAGCCCTCTATAAAAGAGCCGCCTTTGAGCAGCAGAGCCTTATCCAGTTCCCTGTTATTGCCTAAAAAAAGAAACACAAGAGAAAGCAAAAACAGAGAAATAAGCAGCAACACTTTCTTTTTCACCTGAAAATACCTCTTTCACCCTCCCCCTCGCCCCCTCCCATCAAGGGCGGGGGAAGTATAATATTTCCCTCTCCCCCCGCGGGAGATGGTTAGGGTGAGGGGGATTTTATAATCCTTTGCATCTCTTTGAGACATGTGTGTTTCATATTTCATAGTTTAAATTTTATCACAGAGGCATTATCATGTAAAGCAAAAAGCATACCCACTTCTGAGATTTCCACTGCAAGAATAAAATTCTGGAGCGGGCGACGGGATTTGAACCCGCGACCTTCAGCTTGGGAAGCTGACACTCTACCACTGAGTTACACCCGCATAACGTCTATTTAAAAACAGGCGGGGAGGAAAAGTCAATTTACGCTGAAACCAAGCAGGCGCCGGAGGCCCTAAGCGGGCTGTGCCGCTTTCTTGGCCGCAATCTCCTTTACAACCTCCTCTATCTCGCTGCTGTTCATGGTCTCCTTCTCAAGCAGCCGTGCGGCAAGCGCCTCTAAGGTGTCGTAGTTTTCCGAGAGGAGCTTCTTTGCCCTCTCGTAAGCCTCCATCACGAACCTCTTGGTCTCGCTGTCTATGTCATCTGCGGTCTTTTCGCTGTAGTCCTTGTGCCTTGCTATTTCCCTTCCCAAAAATATCTGCTCGTCCTTCTTGCCGAATGTGAGGGGTCCAAGCTTTTCGCTCATCCCCCATTCCGTGACCATCTTTCTTGCAATAGCGGTTGCCCGCTCAAGGTCGTTTCCCGCGCCGGTTGTCGTGTGCTTAAGGGCAAGCTCCTCAGCCGCCCTTCCGCCCATGAGCACGGAAAGGGCCTTCATGAGAAAATCGCTTGAGTAGGTGTATCTGTCGTCTATGGGAAGCTGCTGGGTGATGCCCAACGCCATTCCCCTCGGTATGATGCTCACCTTGTGTATCGGGTCCGTGCCCGGGGTGAGCTTTGCCACAAGGGAGTGCCCGGCCTCGTGATAGGCGGTGTTTCTCTTTTCCTCGCTGCTGATTATCATGCTTCTTCTCTCAACACCCATGAGGACCTTGTCCTTTGCCTCTTCAAAGTCCGGCATCTCGACCTTTGATTTGGACTTTCTTGCCGCATACAGCGCGGCCTCGTTCACGAGGTTTGCAAGGTCCGCGCCTGTAAAACCGGGCGTGCCCCTCGCAATGACCTCAAGGTTTACGTTTTCGTCGAGCGGGACGGTTTTTGTATGCACCTTGAGTATCTCAAGCCTTCCCTTTACATCCGGCACCGGCACGACAATCTGCCTGTCAAACCTCCCGGGCCTCAGAAGCGCAGGGTCAAGCACGTCCGGCCTGTTTGTTGCGGCAAGGATTATGGTGCCCTCTTTGCCCTCAAAACCGTCCATCTCAACGAGGAGCTGGTTTAAGGTCTGCTCGCGCTCGTCATGCCCTCCGCCAAGCCCGGCGCCCCTGTGGCGGCCCACGGCGTCTATCTCGTCTATGAAGACAATGCACGGCGCATTCTTTTTTGCCTGCTCAAAAAGGTCCCTGACCCTCGATGCGCCCACGCCGACGAACATCTCAACGAAGTCCGAGCCGGAGATGCTGAAAAACGGCACCCCGGCCTCTCCGGCTATGGCCTTGGCAAGGAGGGTCTTGCCCGTGCCCGGTGCGCCGATAAGGAGCACCCCCTTGGGTATCTTGCCTCCCAATTTGAGGAACTTCTGCGGGTCTTTGAGAAAGTCTATTATCTCCGTGACCTCCCCCTTGGCCTCCTCTATGCCTGCCACGTCGGCAAACGTCGTCTTTATGGATTTCTCCGAGACGAGCTTCGCCTTGGCTTTTCCGAAGGACATGGCCTTGTTGCCCCCGGTCTGCATCTGCCTCATGAAGAATATCCATATCAGGGCAAGGAATATTATGGGTCCCCATGAGAAGAAGAAACTTACATACCACGGGGTCTCCTCAGGCGGCTTTGCCGTAATCTCCGCACCCTTTGCCTTAAGCTCCCCGACGAGGTCCGGGTATTCGGCTGTATAGGTCTTGAACGTCGTGCCGTCCTTGAACCTTCCGGTCAGGTATTTCTCCTTGATGACCACCTCCTGAACCTCTCCGGCATCGAGCTTTACGAGGAACTCGGAAAACTTAATCTCCGCCTCGGTCTTTTTCGGGGCGTTCAGGAGGTTGAAAAGCAGTAGCATCATTGCCCCTATGAGAATCCATACGAATAAACTGCGGAACATGTTCAATTTGTTAGTCTCCATGTTTTTTATTTTAGCACAACCCTTGTCATTTCTGCGCCTACCTCGGCCTGCTGCAGCTTTACGAGGCTCTGGATGCCCTCTTCTGCCAGATTAAGCAGCCCTTCAAGGGCCTTGCGTCCAAACGGTATGCCCTCCGCAGTGCCCTGTATCTCGACTATCTCGCCTCTGCCGGTAAGGACGAGGTTCATGTCCACCTCGGCCCTTGAGTCCTCTTCATAGCAGAGGTCAAGCCTCGGCTCTCCGTCCACCATGCCGACGCTTATCGCGGCCACATAGTCCCTGACAGGCATCCGGTCTATAAGCCCGGTCTTAAGCGCATATGTCATCGCATCAACAAGGCTTATGAAAGCGCCTGTGATGGCGGCTGTCCTTGTGCCTCCGTCCGCCTGTATCACGTCGCAGTCAAGCCAGACCGTGCGCTCGCCGAGGGCCTCAAGGTTGACGACCGAGCGGAGGGCACGGCCTATGAGCCTCTGTATTTCATGAGTCCTGCCGCCGATTCTTCCCTGAGTGGACTCCCTCGTGAACCTTGTCAGTGTGGACCTTGGGAGCATGGAGTACTCGGCGGTTATCCAGCCTTTTTTTTTGTCTTTAAGAAACTGCGGGACTTTTTCTTCTATGGAGGCCGTGCATATGACCTTTGTGCCGCCGACTTCTATGAGCACGGAGCCCTCTGCAAATCCGGTGAATTTCCTCGTTATCCTGACTTCCCTCAGTTCGTTGTTCCGCCTTCCGTCGGGCCTCATATCGCCTCCGTATCGAGCCGCACCATCTCTATATTTTTTATCTCCTGCCCAAGAAACCTTTCGCCTACCAGTTTGAACCTCTCAGGGCTGTCCGTGACATAGAACTGCCTCACCGGTTTCCGGCCTTTTCTTGTGCCGGCCGCTATGCGGCGTTCCCGGAGGGTCGCCTTTATCTCCTTAGCCGTTTCAACGGCAGAGTCTATGAGCGTCACCTCAGGCCCCATCACCTTGGATATGGTGGATTTAAGAAGGGGGTAGTGCGTGCAGCCCAGAAGTAGGGTGTCTATTTTTTTATCCCTAAGCCCCCCGAGGTATTTTTGGGCCGTAAGGGTTGCTATCTCGCCATCCATCCATCCCTCCTCCACAAGAGGCACAAAAAGCGGGCAAGGGAGTCCGAATACGCCGGCCCTGTTGTCCATAGTTTTTATCGCCTTTATGTAAGAGCGGCTTCTTATCGTAGCCTCCGTGCCTATCACGCCTATCCTCCTGTTTTTGGATGCCTCCACCGCGGCCTTTGCGCCCGGGCCTATGACCCCGATGACCGGAATCGGGCTCTGATTCCTTATGGCCTCAAGGCTGATGGCGGATGCGGTATTACAGGCTATGACAAGCATCTTTATGTCTTTTTTAAGCAGGAACCTCATGCTCTCGAAAGAATACCTTATGACAGTCTCCATTGACCTTATGCCGTAAGGGACGCGTGCCGTATCGCCAAGATAGACGGTGCCCTCTGCCGGCAGTTCCCTGAGGACTGCCTTTAAAACGGTAAGTCCGCCTATGCCCGAATCGAATATCCCTATAGGGGAATTATTCATTGCTTGCCTCCTCATCTGCCTGTGTAACGGTCTCCCCGAGAGGATGAAGAAGCAAAAGGTGCCCGCCGAGGCTGTCTATCTCCCTGCCGTCCACAAGCAGCTTAACATCCGCCGCTCCATGCGCATTGGACATCAGGCTTTCGTAGATGCCGCTTAGGAGCAGGAATTCGTACATCGCATCGCCGTGGAAATTCCTGCTTACCTCATCCGAAAGGTTAACGTAAAGTATACCATCTTCTCCCTGATAAATGCCGAGGAGCCTCACGCCTTCGGGCATATGCGAGCCGCCGGAGGCGCCCTTGAAAAACTCCCTCACCACGGCCTCCGAAGGGGGTCCCCCGGCATCGGTCAGCCGGTCTTCTACCATGAGCCTTCCGGCTGCCGGGTAGTACATCTTTAAATGCATGAGTTCGCCTTTGGGTTTGGCCTCCAGAGGCTGCTTGAGGGGAGCTTCCGCCGCCCCCTTAGGCGGGAAATACGTTTTTAAGTAATAGACAAAGCCTGCGGCTACGCCGGCAACAAGCAGGATTATCAGGAATATTCCTAAGGCGCCCCTACCGGCCTTCATACTGCTGTATCCCCCTTGCTATGGCTTCTGCTATGCGTCTATCCCCGTCGTCATTCAGTCCCGTGATGGGCGACTCTATAAGCACCGCCGCCCCTTTTATGGGGTTAAGGACGGCAAGGGGCATCTCCCTCAAAGAAACGTTAATCCCGAACTCCTTTTTTATCGCATCCCCTATCCGGGCCGACAGGGTCTTGCTCATCGGGAGATAATCCCTCTGCCGCGAGGAAAGAGCGTAATGCTGCCTTGGGGGGGCATTTGAGTCCGGATACTTAGTCACATAAATCACAAAATTGCCCGACTCCGTGGCGTGCAGGCTGATGAAGACAACGGCCGCAAGGCCGCGGGCAAAAGACGCCCTTTCCTCTATTGAAAGGTAGCGGTTGGTCTTTCTCGTAAGTGCGACCCTTTTCCATCTGTCCTTGAGGACGGCCTCAAGCTCTTTTGCTGTTGAGAGACTGATGTCCTTCTCTGTAAGCCCGCCGGCCCTTATCCCTGAATCATATCCGCCGTGTCCGGGGTCTATAACAATGTCGTTTACGGGTTCGGCATAGGCGGGAAAAGGAATTGCCATGTGGAAGAACATCAAAAGGCATATGACCGCTTTCATCAATACATTTTCCACGATACGGGGCGGTTTTTTCAAGGGGATATGAAGCCATTGCCTAAATTGCCGAAAAACCTTTAAAATTTAATTGAGCGAGAGTGGCGGAACTTGGCAGACGCGCTGGACTTAGGGAGAAAAAAGATTTTGTGTTAGAATTAGAAAAAGGGCGAGGGGGTATCATGGAAAAGCTTCACGAAAAATACATTGTAGATGAGGCTGGACAGAAGACAGCCGTTATCCTGCCTATTGACGAATACGAGGAACTTATAGAAGACCTCCATGACCTGGCCGTTATTGCCGAGCGGAGGGATGAACCTGCGGTAAGCCTTGAGGAAGTGAAAAAGAGGCTCAAGGCGGATGGCATCATATAGCATCTTCTGGAAGCATTCCGCCGAACATGACCTGAGAAGGCTTGACCGCAGTATCATTTCTCGCCTGCTTGAAGCGATAGAAGCCCTTTCTGAGAACCCCTTCCCTCCACAATCCAAGAAGCTCGCAGGTTCTGAATCAACTTACCGTATCCGAATCGGGGATTATCGGGCGATTTACCAGGTCGGGACCGAGGCAAAAATCGTAACGGTTTATAATATCCGTCATAGGAGAGAAGCCTATAGATGATGGCCACTGCCTCGACATCGCTGAAAAAAACTGCTGCACCTGTTGCGCCCCGCCTCAAAAAAACCTTATAATTCAATCAAGCGAGAGTGGCGGAACTTGGCAGACGCGCTGGACTTAGGACTCTAAAAGAAGCATTTTTCGCAAAAGGGCTTCTGGCTTGGATTTAAGCCTAACTTGACGATTTAAAAGAATAAAGTGACATTCCGGGACTTACGGTATTTTCGGTGTATTATGTTAAATTGAGATGCCTTCTGCTACAATTCTGCTACAGTCGGAAGGGCTAATTTTCAACCGCTATCTCTTCGGGCTTGACCACAACAATTTTTCCGTCACGCCAAATAACAATCGGGTTGCCCGCCTGTTTATGCTTCATCAAGGCTTCGCGCACACCTTTAGCCAATGCCTCGGTAATCCTATCCGGGTCGGCAAAGGCTTCCGCGATTCTGTCTCTATGCTTTTTCTTTACGGTCATAATTTTCTTTAATATTATGCCATATATCCGAATCGTTTACAATCAGACTTTGCTCTTTTTCACCGGAAGCCAATAGCCTTGGCTCTGAGCCGGAGTTATCATAGAAAAACCATGTATCCGCCAAGGGACTATAGAGCTTGAAGAAGTTCCGTATACTGGCATGATAACGTCTTCGTATCGTCTCTTCCGGCACGTTATGTCCGCCCATGCGTACCCGCTCTGCTACCCGGCGAACTGCGAATTCTTCATTCGGCAACCAGAGAAATACTAAGTGAAAGGTATAGCCCGTTTTGCAAAGGTCGGCAATCCAAGGGGCAAAGGTTCTGCTGGCCAATGTCGTTTCAAAGGCGAAATCAGTTTGTTTTTTCGCAAGGTAATGTATGCGCTCAAGCATGACACGCCCCGCGTGAAAGACAGCCCCCTCCGGCTTAAAACCGGATAGGCCCTGTGCGATTAAATCCGCATTGACGAATTCAGTCACCCTGAGCGTCCCTTTAAGCAGGGAAGGGGCTGTTGTGGATTTTCCCGCCCCGTTAGGGCCTGAAACGACTATGAGATGCGGTTTTTGAACGCTCATTACCTTTTCCCCTCCACGATTTCAATCTCCTCCGGGGTGAGGCTACGCCTCAAACACCTTCAACACCTCGTCGCCGTAATGGTTGATGACCTTGACTGCAATCTTGCCCGTAGAGGGCACATCGAATAAGCGGCTCTCGGTAGAGTAGAGGCTTGACCACGCAGTCTCGTCTATCTCGGCTTTTAGCGCGTTCTTCAGCTTCTCGTAAGGCTTGTCCGCGCCGGTGAAATAGGCATGGCGGACGAAAAAGCTCTCGCCGTTATAGTTCGTGTCTATGAACCAGCACGCGATATCGTCCGTGGAATTACTCCTTATCTCTCCGGTAGTGGGGTCGTAGATGTCCAGTCCCTTAATCTTGACGGTCATCTTGCCGTTTTTCTTCTTGATGTCAATATCCGGCTCCCCGAATACCATAAAGAGGTTCCCTGAGCCAGTCTTCTTCAAAAGCTCGTCGCCCATAGCCAAATCCGGGTTCATCCGGGCGGGAAGGATGGTAAGCTCTCCGTATCTTTTAACCTCCTCTGACACATGGGGGTCGAAGGCGAAACCGCAGACTATCAGGAGGTCGAAGCCCACGCCCTGCACCGCTTCTTTTGCGGCCTCCTTCACCAAATCCGGCCCTGCCGTTCCGTGCTCCGGGCCGATGCAGACCGCTACGCGCCGGGTCTTTTCATTCTCGGTATATTCACCCACTGCCTGAATCCACACCCCTGCATAGGGTTCGAGGCGGTCGAATTTCAGCCGCTCCTTTTGTTTTGTATTCTGCACCCCGGCTTTCCTGAGGTTATCGATTATGAGGTTTGTAAACTGTCCGTTCGTATCCGCCTTCCGGCCTTCGGTTTCGGATGCGGGTAAGTTCTCATCGATGCTCAACATCCTGTGAGGCGAGAGGCTTTCTACTGTGAATGGGCCGGTTACACGAAGGCGGGAATTGTCCACATAAGGCCGGTCGTAGAGAATTTCGGTATCCGCATGTTTTTGTATCGCCGTATCTATCTCCTCCCGGCTCATGCCTTCCTTGATGTCCGGGTTATTGGCAATGGACTTGAGAGTTATGTGAGGGACGCGCTTGTAGACGAAGCCCTTCTTTATGTCGCCTTCGGTCTTGAAGCCTCCGATTACGAGTTTATCTTTGTCATTCCCCGGCTTGACCGGGGAATCCAGAAGGTCTTGAAAGGGCTGGATTCCCGCCTCCGCGGGAATGACAAAAGGGACGCGGGAATGACAAAAGGGACGCGGGAATGACAAAAGGGACGCGGGAATGACAAAAGGGACGCGGGAATGACGGCCTTTTACGAAGCCGTCGTCATTACTGAAGA